>CAZNWX010000506.1:0-1936 GCA_964576415.1 uncultured Magnetovibrio sp.
ATTTTATTTCATCGTTCTAAGGGCTTCCCTACTAACCGCGGATCGATCCGGCGTGTACCGGCCAACCGGCACACGATCGGGAATTTTTGGTTCTACAGGTGGACACGAAGATGGAAAAGGTACCCATGACCCGCCAGGGTCTGGACACCCTAGAAGAAGAGTTCAAGCGCCTGCGCAACGAAGAGCGACCGGCCGTAATTAGGGCGATTGCGGCGGCTCGTGAGCATGGCGATCTCTCCGAGAACGCCGAATATCACGCGGCCCGGGAACGCCAGAGCTTTATCGAAGGTCGGCTGGCGGAACTCGAAGATGTCATCAGTCGCGCCGACGTCATTGACGTGTCAAAACTCTCAGGTAGTGTGGTGCGCTTCGGTGCCACTGTCATGGTTGCCGACGAAGACACGGACGAAAAAATCACCTATCAGATCGTCGGCACCCACGAAGCGGACCTTGATCAGGGCCGTCTGTCCGTAACGTCGCCACTGGCGCGCGCCATGATCGGCAAGACCGTTGGTGACAGTGTCGAGGTGAACACGCCTCGCGGCCCTAAGGGCTACGAAATCTGTGATGTTCAATTTAAGTAGGCGTCTACCTGGTTAGGGGGGGGCGACTTCGGGTCCATCTTCATCGATCGGTATACCAGACAGGTTTTTCGCGGTGCGAATTGTCTCAAAGGTCGTTACCGTAGAGACATGAGGGGCTTCCGTTATGCCCATGGTCAGGGCATCCCGCTGATCCTTGTCTCGGGCAACGACCTTTAGAAGAAAGTCACCGCCGCCGCGAATCATGTGACATTCGCGCACTTCGGACCAAGCATCCATTTGCGTTTCGAAATCCTGTAGAACGTTCTGCGCCTGCGAATTCAGACCGACCAAGGCAAAGAACATTTCTTTGTAATCGAGCAGGGAACCGTCGATATCCGCGTGATATCCTTTGATGTAACCGGCGTCTTCCAGGGCGCGGACCCGGCGGAGGCAAGGCGGCGCAGAAATACCGGCGCGCTGCGAAAGCTGAACATTGGTCATCCGTCCGTCGTCTTGAAGTTCACGGAGTATTCGCCGGTCGATGCGATCCAGTTTCACCCTTTGCATGCTTACTCCCCAATATTCGAAACGTGGACGGCCTTATTTGAAATATTATTGCGCAATCATATTACACCGAATTGGGAAATGCGAGGGCGTTGGCCCTTAGTCGAGCGGATTGCAAGCCCGGAATTGATTGCCGATAATCCGTGGCGCATTACTCTGAACCGGACCAGTCTGTGCCCGAGCACCAAAGCAAAGTTCAAGTCAAGGCGAACCCCTTGTTTTTCCTGATCGCGCCGGTTGCCTATTTCGTAGCGGCGATTTACCTTCGCGGTTCGTCTGGGGCTCACGCCTTCGGAGACGTGCGGCGCGACTCCCAATGCCTATTCTTTCGCGGCGATCGCGCTAACGGGATCGTTAACTATTTGGAATCTGTCGCGCCGGGTATGGCCTATGATTTGAGTTGTACAAAAAGACCGGAGATCATTGCGACCGTCGGTGTGGACTGTCAAGGAAAGCTGGTTCCGTGATGTCTGGAGCCGTGTCGGCAGGGCACCCCGCGACTGCCCAGGCGGCCGCGACCATTCTCAAGGAAGGCGGAAATGCCTTTGACGCCGTGTTGGCCGGAATGGCGGCGGCCTGCGTTTGTGAACCGGTCTTGTGCTCCTTGGGTGGCGGCGGATTTTTGATGGCAAAGCCCGAAAGAGAGGAGCCACGGATCCTAGACTTTTTTGCGCAAACGCCATTGCGCCATCCCGACGCCAAAACGCGCGACTTCTTCCCCGCGCTTTGCGATTTTGGAACCGTCCAACAGGAATTTCATATCGGTATGGCGTCCATGGCGACGCCGGGCCTCGCGCGCGGTATGTTTGAGGTCAACAAATTGCTTGGCCGCATGCCTCTAGGTCAAA
>CAZNWX010000507.1:0-1927 GCA_964576415.1 uncultured Magnetovibrio sp.
GGCCCGACGATCCTTTAAAGGCAAAACATCTGGGGCGTGCCCTGGTTCAGTTGGCAGAGGAGGGTGCTGCCCGTTCCCTAAAGACGTTTATCGGTGGTGACTGGGTGGTTGGGGTGGTTGGCGCGCTTCAATTTGAGGTGCTGGCCGAGCGGGTGCGTACCGAATACGACGTGGCCGTCCGGTTCGAACCTTCGGAGCTCTACACGGCGCGATGGGTCGAAGGCGATGACCATGTCACGGTCAAGAAGTTCTGCGACGAGAACCGAACCGCTTTAGCTGACGACCACGATGGTTCGCCTGTATTTTTGGCGCGCAATGCATGGCATCTTAACAAGACCGAGGAAGATTGGCCCGAATTAAGATTCATGAAAACCAAGGAACAGGTGATCGTCTAGTGGAAGTCGATTTCCCCACACCGCCCCAAAGTCCCACGCCCCGGTTAACCGATGCAGAACGGCGGGCAGAACAGGATCGCGTGCGCGCCGAAGCCCCCAATGCCGATGAGTTCTGGATATTCGGTTTCGGATCCTTGATGTGGCGCCCAGGCCTAAAGGTTGCACACCGCGAACCAGCGACGCTGCAAGGCTACAAGCGTCGGTTTGAGATCTGGTCGACCGTCGGTCGCGGCACCTTAGTGCAACCAGGGCTCGGGTGTTGCTTGGTGCCGGCCGCTGGGTCATGCAGGGGAATTGCTTATGGATTGTGTATGACGACGCTTGATGCCGATCTCGAATATCTGTGGAAACGCGAAATGGGCAGTGGCGTCTACCGGCCGACATGGGTTGAATTAACCTTGGACACCGGAGAGCAAAAAGCAGCGTTAACCTTCGTAATCCGTAAGGGGCATGAGCAGCACACGGGCCCCATGCCGGCAACCCGTATGGCCGAGATCATGGGTCGCGCCGCTGGCGAGAACGGGCGTTGCCGGGATTACCTTGCTAACACGCTCACGGAAATGGCCAAGCTTGGCGATCGCGATCCGCTGCTCGAGGAAGTCATGACGCTGATTGATGCGGCTCAGGATGCCGGCGCTTAATCTTGCTTTCTCACCCGTTCGCGATGATAGACGTAGAGTCCGCTTCCCGTAATGATTGCCGCGCCGCCAATTGTCCACGTGTCGGGAAGTTCTGTAAAAAGGACAAATCCATAGATCGTCGCCCATATCAGATTCAGATAACTGTAAGGTGCGATGACGGACGCTGGACTCAAGGTCAGCGCTTTAATCAGAGCGAAATGGCCGATGCCGCCGCAAACGCCTGCGGTAATTAACAACACCCAAGCCTCCGAACTTGGTGGCGTCCAATAAAACGGTGCAACCATAGATGTGATCACGGCTCCCACCAATGCCGTAAAAAACAAGGTTGTTAGGATTGGATCAGCCTCCGATAAATAGCGAGTGCTGACCTGATAGAAAGCAAAAGAGCACGCCGCGGCAGCCGGCAGTAAAATGCCCAGCGATATGAACTCGGAACCTGGGCGAATGATTATCATCGCACCCAGCATACCAAGGACCACTCCGGCCCACCGTCGCGGCCCAATCAGCTCTTTGAGTATCGGCATGGCCAATGCCGTCACCACAAGTGGTGAAATCAACATCATGGCGCTGGCCTCAGCCAAGGGGACAAACATAAGCCCTGCGAAAAACAGGGATGTGGTCATCAGCATCAACACCGAACGGGTCAATTGCAATTTCAAGTTGCCCGACTGCGCAACGATCCGAATGCGTGGTGCCAGAACAATCACTAGAAGCAACACATGAAAGAAATACCTGCCCCAAATCACCTGCGGGAGTTCATAGCCATCGCGCAAAAGCGCCTTCACTGTGGCGTCCATGGTGACGAACAAGAATGTTGCGAGTATAATCCAGGGGATACCGCGTCCCGTAGACGCCGCTTCTGGAACGGCACCCGGTATCGTGTGATCGTTT
>CAZNWX010000508.1:0-1922 GCA_964576415.1 uncultured Magnetovibrio sp.
CGGTTTTCGGCCGCGTCGTCGTCACGGAACCCGACAAAACCGGTTAGTATCATGGCCAGGGACAGCATGGTTGATATGGCTTCCGAATGGAGGCCCTCATCAGTGCCTTCGGGCGCCGACAAATAGAGCGCCGTATAGAATGGTGGTTTCTCAAGATCAGCGAGCGTGTTCATAACCCAATAACTCCGCAATGGTTGGAAATGCGTTGAAAACCTTTGATCCGAAACCGAACCTGTGGGTTTTGGCCGTGGAAGGAATGGCGCGTTCTGGCGCCAACAATTGTTTGGAGGGCATCACCGGTTCCTCGACGTTGGAAACACGGAATTTGCAGGCGAGTTCCAGAGCCAGGCCGTCAAACACGCGCGCCACGTGCTCGCTGCCGGCCTTGCGCCAACCGATGAAGCAAGTTTGGTCGCGCCAATAAGAGATGGAGATCCAGCGGTCCTGGTCATCGCGGGTGGTCTCAAGGCCCAGGAAACCCTCCTGCGCTGGCGCGATGGACACCAATTCGTCGCTGGGCGACGGTCCGTCGTTCCCGCCGGCTTGAATGGTGTCCAGCATAATTGCCGCGATGAAGGGCGGCGTCAGGTTCTCTGCAACGGTTTTCATTATCGGCTCCTTTCTGGAGTTGTGAGTTCCGCGACCTGGGGATCGAGGATGACGAGTTCGTCGGGATGGCCGAAATTCAGCATCAGCCGCGCGCGTTCATCGAGCATGTCGGGATCAAGGCTTTCGGGATGCAGAAGCCGGACCCTGTTTTCCAAGTACTGGCGTTCGGCGGCCATGGCCTTTGCCGTGGCCTCCACTTCCACCACCTGCTGACGCAACTGCGCCCAGGCAATTAACCCGCGATCGCCGTGGAAGACGTGGAAAACAAAATAAAATGTGGCTGAGACGCCAAGAAACGAAACAGACACCCGCCGAATTCTTCGACGCAGTGAATGTGAAAACGTCATTTAACCGCGGACCTTCTTCCTGGGTTACCAGTCAGTTGTCCACAGTCCCTTACAAACCCATCGTTGAAAATATGGGTTATCTGTTAACGGATCGTTACCGTAGGGTGCGAATGGCCCGCCAAATGGTCTCCGATGTGGCTGGCATTTCGATATGATCGATCCCCAGTGGCGCTAGGGCGTCCAGGATTGCGTTCATGATTGTCTGTGGCGCGGCGATGGCCCCGGCCTGGCCCGAGCCCTTGACGCCCAGGGGATTGGCGTCGGTCGACAGACCGTCCTCCAGATTGATCTCCAGGGTCGGCAAATCGTGCGCCGCCGGCAGGACGTAGTCCATCATGGTGCCGGCGATTAATTGGCCCGACGTGTCGTCGTAGACGGCGTGTTCGGCGACAGCCTGGCCGATGCCCTGGGCGATGCCGCCGCGAACCTGGCCGATGATGAGCTTGGGATTGAGCACCCGCCCGTAATCCTCGGCTGTGACATAGCGGAGGATTTCCAAGTGTCCCGTTTCCGGGTCAATCTCCACCTCCGCGGCATGGCAGCCATTGGGAAAGGTGAACGGCACGTCCTCCACCTTGGCGAAGGTGTCGAGCCCGCTCCCACAGGGGTCCCGGTCGCGGGCCGTCGCGGCAACTTCCTCCAATGCGATGGACGCGCGCCCCCCGGCGCTTTGAAAGGCGCCGTCGGCGAATGCCAGGGCGTCTGCGTCCGTCTGCAGCAACTCGGCGGCAACGGCGCGTGCCTTTGTCAGCACTTTGTTCATGGTTTCGATCAGGGCGCCGCCGCCCATGTGCATCGACCGGGCGCCGCCATGACCATGACCCATGCGGGTCGCGTCCGTATCGGCGTGAATGTAGACGAAGGTCTCAATGGGCAATCCAAAATGATCCGCGGCAATCTGCGCGTAAGTAGTCTCATGGCCCTGGCCATTGGATTCCGTGCCGACCCGGAGTTCGATCCCTCCAT
>CAZNWX010000509.1:0-1922 GCA_964576415.1 uncultured Magnetovibrio sp.
GCCGCGCCGCCTTGAAAGGTCAGCGCCGAATAGAGATCGTTCGGGCAATCGTTGATCCATTTTTTGAGCGCCTTGCCGCCCGGTCGCTTGAAGGCCGCCATCATGCGCTTGCCGTACTTAAGGTTCAGGACCCGCCATCCGGTCGTTCGGAACAATCGGTCGATTAGGCGGAAAAGATGATCGGTGACCACCCCGTCGAGGCTCTGGCGGTTGTAGTCGATCATGCTTCCAGCCCTCCCACAGGGCCTCGTACATGTTGCCCTCGTCCATCTCGGCGTCGCCGACTACGGCGATCATCCGTCTCGGTTCCTCGCGGCGAAGGTCATCATGGTGGCGGCGCAGGTAGTCCTGAACGATGGAAGAGAACGCGGTCATGGCCGGCCCCAGCCCTACCGAGCCGGTCGAGAAATCCACGTCGTCCGCGTCCTTGGTGCGCGACGGATAGCTTTGCGCACCTCCTTTAGCGCGGAAGTTTTCCAAGTTCTCCCGGCTTTGGTGGCCCATCAGGTATTGGATGGCATGGAACACGGGGCTGGCATGCGGCTTAACGGCAACCCGGTCCTGCGGCCGCAGCGCATGGAAATAGAGCGCCGTCATCAGCGTCACCGCCGACGCACAAGAAGCCTGATGGCCGCCAACCTTCAGACCGTCCACGTGTTCGCGGATGTGATTGGCATGGTGAATGGTCCAGCTGGACAGCCATCGCACCCGGTTCTCCAGATCCTGCAGACAGCGTAACGCGCCGTCGCCAACGTCATGGGGGATGGCTTCGGGTATGGCCGGTTCATCGCGGGGGACCATGGCAGATCTCCTGATAGGAAGGGTATTACGGACCTCATTATAACCAAAAAGGGATGGCAGTTCCTTGCGATTCGGGTCTTGAACGCGTGGTCTTTCGCAACTAAATATAAATTTATTTATTATTTGAGGCACAAAATGCTTAGATCAGAACTAGATGAGATAGATTCAAAAATCCTCGCGGAGCTCCAAGCAAACGCCCGTCTGCGCAATGTGGAGTTGGCGGAGAAGGTTGGCCTGTCGGCGTCACCGTGCCTGCGCCGCGTGCGCCGGCTTGAGGAATTGGGGATCATCAAGGGCTATGCGACGCTGGTGGACCAGCAAGCGGTCAACCTGCCGGTCAGTGTCTTCATTCAAGTCACATTGGAGAAACAAATCGAACCGGCCCTAGAGCTTTTCGAGCGCCAGATCCGGGAATGGCCGGAGGTCATGGAATGCTACCTGATGACCGGCGACGCCGATTACCATCTCCGGGTCGTGACCGCGGACCTTGCGCAATACGAGCGGTTTCTCATGGACAAACTCACCCGTATAGACGGCGTCGCGTCCATCAAGTCCGCGTTTTCCCTGAAGCAGGTCGCCTACCGGACCGCGCTACCAGTAGCCGACGCGGCGGCGTATAACCATCTCTAACAAATTGGTGAACAGACTTGTATGATAACACTCCATGGCCTTTGGTAATCGGGCGCCGTGTTTAAATTAGGATCAGATCATGAAACACAGATTTTTCCGCCCTTTAGCCGCCGTCATGCTTGTGGTTGGCCTCTCCGGGTTCACGGCCCTTGAATCCCTATTTACCCCCAGCGCCGATCTTTGGCCGAAGTGGGAGGCCCATGATCCCGCATCGACGCAGACCGTCGACCATGCGCCCTGGGGTAAGTTTCTCAAAACCTATGTCAAACCGGGTGGTGATGGCGCCAACCGCGTCGCCTACGGCACCGTCAACGAGGCCGACAAGAAGAGCCTGCATGACTATCTCGCGTCGCTGCGCAAAGTCAACGTGGCCAGCCTCAACCGAAACGAGCAGTTAGCCTACTGGATAAACCTCTACAACGCGCTGACCGTTCGCGTGGTCGTCCACTTCTATCCAGTCGACAGTATCCAGGACATCAATCTGACCGGCG
>CAZNWX010000510.1:0-1919 GCA_964576415.1 uncultured Magnetovibrio sp.
CTGCTCCTACGTTACCTACGTGGAAGCCGGAAGAGTTCAGTTCCTTGGCGGTCTTCTGGACCCCAATCGCCACCCGGGCATCGATTTAATCTTGGCGCGTGTCACCGTGAACTACCTCCGGGAATCTCACTACCCCGGGATCATGGAGGTCGGTTCGCGCATCCTGGAGCTGGGCAGCAAGTCCATGACCACGGGATATGGTCTGTTCAAGGATGGTCATTGCGTGGCGACGGCGGGGTCGGTGAACATTTATTTCGAAGTCGAAAGCCGTAACACCATTGAAATCCCCACGGATATCCGCGCTGCCCTGGAGGCAGATCCCACACAGGCCGACCGCGCTGGCACGTCACGCTGATTGGTCGGAGCCCAAAACACGTCCGCTCTCGGCGGCATCGGTTTTGCGTTCTCCAAAGCCGATATAGATTCCGCTGGTGACAATCACCACGGCCCCGGTCCATGTCAGGGCGCTTCGAAAGTCCCCGAAAACAGCCAACCCAAGAATCGTCGCCGAGACGATCTCGAAATAGCTGAACAGTGCCAGAATGGGGCGGGCGCGTATTGGTCGGCGCGGGTCAGAAGGTAGTGTCTCATAGTCGCGGCAAAGCCCATACCCGCCAGCAGCGGGTCCGGCGTGTGCCAAGCGAACTGCAACACAGGTGTGGTCACCACGATTCCGTCGATAGCCTGGAACGCCAAGACCCGCCAATGCCCGCAATCCGGCAGGCCAGCAGTTTGTAGCTTGCGAACCCCACACCTATGGCCATCCATCGTCTAATGCCCCGCACGATGGTCCACCCCGCAACGAACAGGGCGATACTCTTGCGCCTTTGATCCGCCGTGTTCACTTTTTCTTAGTCGGCATTGAGAAAACGCCGCGCTTCGGCGATCACCCGATCCGGTGCTTCCTCCGGAAGGAAATGTCCGCAGTTCACGGCATCACCGCTGACCTGATCCGCCCAGCGGCGCCAAACAGCCAACGGATCTGGGCCGCCCTGCGGCCCTCCAAATCCCCGATTCCCACCCCACAGGAAATGGACCGGGCAGGCGATACGCCTACCGCTGTCAAAATCACGCTGATCCAACTCGTGATCGATCGTCGCGCCGGCGCGGTAATCATCGCACGTCGCCCGGATCACATCCGACTTTGCAAAGCAACGCAGATACGCAGCCATTGCATCGGGATGAAATTCAAACCCAGGGGCGGCCCAACTCCGCATCAGCCAGGCAGCAAAAAATTCCGGGTCGGCACCGATCATCTTCTCAGGCAACGGTGCTGGTTGCGCCAAGAATGGCCAATGAAAGGCACCAATCGCCCGAGCCTTGTCCGTGCCTTCCCACATATCCAGGGTCGGCACCACGTCAAGGGACATCATCCGGGTTACGACCTCTGGATGATCTAGAGCCATACGATAGGTTACTCGCGCCCCCCGATCATGACCGATTAGAGCGAACCGCTCAAAGCCAAGGGCCACCATGACCCCAACCATATCCGCAGCCATGGTCCGCTTAGCGTAACCGCTGAAATCGTCACCGGCTTCCGGGCACGAACTGTCGCCATAGCCCCGCAGGTCCGCTGCGACGACGGTAAAATTTTCTGCCAACGCAGGCGCTACGTGATGCCAACACACGTGCGTCTGCGGATAACCATGCAATAACAGCACCGGTGGTCCGCCACCGCCAATACGTAAATAAATGTCCGCGCCGGTCGCGGCGAGATGCCGCGCCTCAAAACCTTCAAACATGATTATCCGTCCGGTGGTCGTGAATTCAGTTTATATGTAACAGGATCGCGCAGGACATGACATGTCCTGCTGTCCAGGCTTTACGCTACACTCCAGCTTGCACAGCAGGAAATGAAACCGCGTCGAACTCTAACTTAAGCGCTGGACCAAGCGGTCACCCTTGATCTGAATTGTTTT
>CAZNWX010000511.1:0-1907 GCA_964576415.1 uncultured Magnetovibrio sp.
AAGCCCATCTGATGGATTTCTCAGGCGATCTCTATGGAAAGCTGATTGCCGTCACGCTTATTGATTTCATCCGGGCGGAAAAGAAGTTTGACGGATTGGAGGCTTTGAGGGCACAAATCGCCGCTGATACGAAAACGGCCCAGAATATCCTGGCCGAAGCACCGGCCTGATGCGCATCTTACGCAACTCTCATTCAAAGACCAACTCATGACACAGGATTACAAATCAACCGTCTACTTGCCGCGCACGGATTTTCCCATGACGGCCGGCCTTCCGAAACGCGAGCCAGAAATCCTCGCCCGCTGGGAGGAAACGGATCTCTACCGCCGGATCCGCGAAGCGTCTAAGGGCCGCGAGAAGTTCATCCTCCATGACGGACCACCCTACGCCAACGGGCATCTGCACATCGGGCACGCACTCAATAAGGTTCTCAAGGACGTCATCAACCGCTGCCAGCAGATGCTCGGAAAGGACGCTAATTACGTGCCCGGGTGGGATTGCCACGGTCTGCCCATCGAATGGAAGATCGAGGAAAAGTACCGCAAGAAGAAGAAAGACAAGGACGAGGTACCAGTCGTTGAATTCCGCAAGGAATGTCGCGAATTCGCCGACGAATGGATCGACGTACAACGCACCGAGTTCAAGCGCATGGGCGTTGTCGGCAACTGGGATCACCCCTACACGACCATGACCTATGCCGCCGAGGCGAAGATCGCCGAGGAACTGGGCAAGTTCCTTTTGGACGGTTCGCTCTATCGTGGCTCCAAGCCGGTCATGTGGTCGCCTGTAGAGAAGACGGCGCTGGCCGAAGCGGAGGTTGAATATTACGACCACACGTCGACAACTATCTTCGTTCGCTTCCCAGTGATAACGCCGTCCGTGCCCGAGGTCGATGGCGCTGCCGTCGTCATCTGGACGACGACCCCTTGGACCATGCCGGGCAACCGGGCCGTGGCCTTCGGCCCGGCCATCGAGTACACAGTTTTCGAAGTGACCGCGACGACCGCGGAAAGCCGTGCCCAGGTAGGCGAGACTTTGATCGTCGCCACTAAGCGCCTGGCCGAGATGACTGCCGAATGCGGCATCACCGGCCACGAAGCAAGAGCGGTCCTGAAGGGCGACGCCCTGACCGACACGGTCTGCCGTCATCCGCTTCGGGGGCAGGGTTTCGACTACGACGTGCCAGCGCTGGCGGCCGATTTCGCCACCACTGATGAAGGCACGGGCTTTGTCCACATCGCTCCGGGTCACGGTGCCGATGACTGGGTCCTGGGCGTCGCCAACGGCATCGAGGTGCCGCACACGGTCGGCGAAGAGGGGCGCTTTTTCGGCCACGTCCCCCTATTCGCTGGCATGCATGTCTATAAATGCAACGACGACGTGGCCGAGATTATTTACGACGCCGGCGGGCTGCTGGGCAAGGGCTCTCTGGTTCACCGCTATCCGCACAGCTGGCGTTCGAAACAACCTTTGATCTTCCGCAACACGGCCCAGTGGTTCATCTCCATGGAGACGACAGGGCTTCGCGACAAGGCCCTGAAGGCTATTGACGAGACCCGTTTCGTTCCCGCCTCCGGCCAAAACCGACTTCGAGGCATGATCGCCGAGCGTCCCGATTGGGTGGTCTCGCGTCAGCGCGCCTGGGGCGTGCCCATCACGGTGTTCGTCAACAAGGAAACGGACGAGCCGCTGCGAGACCCCGCCGTCATGGAACGCGTCGTGAGCACCTTCAAAGAAGAGGGCGCGGACGCCTGGTTCGCGTCACCGCCGGACCGGTTCCTGGGTAACGACTACAGCGCCGAAGACTACGAGCAAGTCACTGACATCCTGGATGTGTGGTTCGATTCTGGCTCAACCCATGCTTTCGTTCTGGAAGACGGCGAATGGGACGACCTGGCGTGGCCCGC
>CAZNWX010000512.1:0-1896 GCA_964576415.1 uncultured Magnetovibrio sp.
CCGGTGGTGCTGAATTTCAGGCGTATGATGACATAGACAAGGCGCCCGAAGAAAAGGCGCGTGGGATCACGATTTCGACAGCGCATGTTGAGTATGAGACGGGGAACCGTCACTACGCGCACGTGGACTGTCCAGGTCACGCTGACTATGTGAAGAACATGATCACTGGTGCGGCGCAGATGGACGGCGCGATTTTGGTTGTTTCGTCGGCTGACGGTCCGATGCCGCAAACCCGTCAGGTTGGTGTTCCGGCCTTGGTTGTGTTCATGAACAAGGTTGATCAGGTTGACGATGAGGAGCTTTTAGAGCTTGTCGAGATGGAGATTCGCGAGCTTCTGTCGAGCTACGACTTCCCGGGCGACGATATTCCGATCGTCAAGGGTACGGCGCTGGGTGCGTTAGAGGATGGCGACGTGGCGACGGGCAAGGATGCGATCATGGAGTTGATGGCGGCGGTTGACGAGTATGTGCCGCAGCCGGATCGCCCGAAGGATCAGCCGTTCCTGATGCCGATTGAGGACGTGTTCTCGATTTCCGGTCGGGGCACGGTTGTGACGGGTCGTATCGAGCGCGGCGTGGTCAACGTCGGCGAAGAGATCGAGATCGTCGGCATCAAGGACACGGAGAAGACGACGTGCACGGGCGTTGAGATGTTCCGCAAGCTTCTGGATCAGGGTGAAGCGGGCGACAACGTTGGTGTTCTGCTGCGTGGAACGAAGCGTGAGGAAGTTGAGCGTGGCCAGGTCCTCGCGGCACCAGGTTCGATAACGCCGCACACGAAGTTCAAGTGCGAGGCGTACATCCTGACGAAGGACGAGGGCGGGCGTCACACGCCGTTTTTCTCGAATTACCGCCCGCAGTTCTACTTCCGGACCACGGATGTGACCGGTACCGTAGAATTGCCGGAAGGTACGGAGATGGTGATGCCGGGCGACAACATTTCGATGGTGGTGAACTTGATTGCGCCAATCGCCATGGATGACGGTCTGCGCTTCGCTATCCGTGAGGGCGGACGTACCGTCGGTGCCGGTGTCGTCGCAGAAATCATCGAGTAAAATGATTCAGCCCCGTATGTTGCGGGACCAGACGTTATTTTTAAAGGACAAGGGTCATGGACCAACAGAATATTCGCATCCGGTTGAAAGCCTTTGATCATCGCGTGCTGGATCAGTCCGCCGGCGAGATCGTAAGCACGGCACAGCGTACCGGCGCAACGGTCTGCGGCCCCATTCCTCTTCCTACGCGGATCGATAAATACACCGTCCTCCGCTCGCCTCACATCGACAAGAAGTCCCGCGAGCAGTTCGAAATTCGCACCCACAAGCGGGTGTTGGACATTCTCGACCCGACCCCACAGACCGTCGATGCGCTCATGAAGCTCGACCTAGCCGCCGGCGTCGACGTCGAGATTAAGCTTTAAGAGGACAGACTCATGCGTACCGGTCTACTCGTTCAAAAACTAGGCATGACGCGCCGCTTCGATGAAAGCGGCCTGCACCTGCCGATCACTGTGCTGAAAATGGAGAACGTCCAAGTGGTCGCCCAGCGTACCAAAGATACGGATGGCTACAACGCCGTCCAGATAGGTTGGGGCACGGCGAAAGTGAAGAACGTTTCTAAGGGAATGAGCGGCCACTTCGCCAAGGCGAAAGTAGTACCGAAGCGCAAGCTCACGGAATTTCGGGTCAACGCTGACGGCCTAGTAGATGTGGGCGCCGAGTTCTCAGCCAACCACTTCGTCGCCGGCCAGTTTGTCGATGTATGCGGCACGACTATCGGTAAGGGTTTTGCCGGGGGCATGAAGCGTCACGGCTTTAGCGGCCTGCGGGCATCTCACGGTGTATCCATCAACCACCGTTCCCTAGGTTCCACAGGTCAATGCCAGGATCCCGGAAA
>CAZNWX010000513.1:0-1891 GCA_964576415.1 uncultured Magnetovibrio sp.
TCACGGCTTTAGCGGCCTGCGGGCATCTCACGGTGTATCCATCAACCACCGTTCTCTGGGTTCCACGGGTCAGTGCCAGGATCCCGGAAAAGTGTTCAAGGGTAAGAAGATGGCGGGCCACATGGGTGGCGTCCGGGTAACCACCCAGAACCTGAAGGTTGTCGACGTTGATGAAGAGCGCGGTCTGATTCTTATCCGCGGTTCGGTCCCCGGCGCCAAGGGCGGTTTCGTTCGGATCACCGATGCCATTAAGAAGGCGCGCCCCGACGAAGCTCCGTATCCGGCCGGCCTAAAGACGAACGACACCCCAGCGGAAGACAAAGCCCCGATCGAAGAGGTTGCCCCTGAGGAAGAAGTCGTCGTGGAAGAGACACCGACGGAAGTCGATGCGGAAGCTCCAGGCGGAGATGATGCCGGCAAAACCGCGGACGCCAAAGAAGAGAAGGAATAATGGCCATGAAATGCGACGTCATCGATCTGGCCAACAAGAAGACAGGCTCCATTAATCTCGATGAAGGCATCTTTGGCCTGGAAGTCCGCAAGGACCTGTTGGCCCGCGCTGTCAAGTGGCAGTTGTCGCGCCGCCAGGCCGGCACACACAAGACGAAGGAGCGCAACGAAGTGAACGGCACGCGTTCCAAGCCGTTCCGCCAGAAGGGTACAGGCCGTGCCCGTCAGGGTTTTGCCCGAGCCGCACAAATGCGCGGCGGCGGCATCACATTCGGTCCGCGCGTGCGCAGTCACGCCGTCGATATGCCAAAAAAGGTGCGACGTTTAGCTCTTAAAACTGCCCTGTCCGCCAAGCAAGCCGACGGCAAGTTGGTAGTCATCGATTCCAGTGCGCTCAAGTCGCCGAAGACGCAGGACTTCGCCAAGCATCTCAATACCCTTGGTTGGGGCAAGGCCCTGATCATCGACGGTACCGATGTGAACGACAACCTGGCGAAGGCCGCGCGTAACATCATCGGCCTGGACGTATTACCAAGTGTCGGCGCCAACGTCTACGACATCCTCCGCCGCGATACCTTAGTGCTCACCAAGGACGCTGTGGATCAGCTCACGGAGCGCCTGAAATGAGCAAGTACAACACGCTGCGCGATAAGAAGCCTAGCCAGGAACGCACTTACGAGCTGGTCCGTGCGCCGATCATCACGGAAAAATCCACCCTGCTGAGCGAGTTCAACCAGGTAAGTTTTTGGGTGCCGGTGGACGCCAACAAATTTGAAATCAAGCACGCCGTCGAAGGCCTTTTTGACGTCAAGGTGACAAATGTCAACACGCTCCTTCAAAAGGGCAAGACGAAACGGTTCAGGGGCCAGGTTGGTCGCCGTCCGGACCGCAAGAAAGCCGTCGTGACGCTGGCCGAGGGGCAATCCATCGATGTCACCACTGGGATTTAGGGAAAGGTCCAAAGAATGGCACTGAAAACCTATAAGCCGATTACGCCGGGTCAACGCGGACTTGTACTCGTCGACCGTTCTGGCATATGGAAAGGCAAGCCGGAGAAGTCCCTGACCGAGGGGCTTCGGAGCAAGGGTGGCCGCAATAACAAGGGCCGCATTACAGCGCGCCGTCGTGGCGGTGGACACAAGCGCCGCTACCGTCTGGTCGACTTCAAACGTCAGAAGATGAATGTTTCGGCGACGGTAGAACGGTTAGAGTACGACCCTAACCGGACCGCTTTCATCGCCCTGATTAAGTATGAAGACGGCGAAATGGCCTACATCTTGGCGCCGCAACGTCTCCGCGAAGGGGACCAGGTAATTGCCAGCTTGGCCTCCGATATAAAGCCAGGTAACGCTATGCCCATGCAGAGTATTCCCGTCGGCACGATCGTACACAACGTGGAAATGAAGCCCGGCAAGGGAGGGCAGATCGCCCGTTCTGCCGG
>CAZNWX010000514.1:0-564 GCA_964576415.1 uncultured Magnetovibrio sp.
GGACCCGGACCTGGTCGCCACTTGGCGCCGCCGCCTGGACGAACTGGGCCCCGGCCCGAAGATCGGTGCCGGTTGGCGGTCGCTAAATACGGGTTGGCACAAACTGCCGCTGCATAGCCGCCTGGACGACTGGCAGCCCATCGCAGCTGTCGATCGTGTGCATTTGATCAGTCTGCAGAGCGGGTTACGCGCCGGCGAGATCGAGGCCGCTGCGGCGAATGGCGTCGTCGTTTATCGGTTCGACGATCTCGACATAGATAACGACATGGAGAACGCGGCGGCGCTGATGTCCGCGCTCGACGCCGTTGTCTCGAGCCAATGCTGGCTCTTGCATCTGGGTGGGGCCCTAGGCGTCAAGGTCTACACCTTTAACGCAAAGCCCAACTCCTATCTTATGGATCAGGACACGAACCCGTGGGCTCCGTCGGTGGAAGTGATTTACCGCGAACACGGCGCGACCTGGGCGAGTGCTATGACGGAGATCGCCGATCGGCTTCGCTTCCGCTTCGAAGGGTGCGATTAAATCCATGGACCTGCCCACTGTGCTCCTGAATACCCCAAAAC
>CAZNWX010000514.1:574-1890 GCA_964576415.1 uncultured Magnetovibrio sp.
GAAGGCCTTGATCGTCACGCCCAAGCCCAAGTAGTTCATGGCCGATAGATATTTTGATCCCTGGTTCGAAAATGTCGAAGTGTTCTATCGGGCCTTTGATCAAAGTTGGACGAATGTTGATGGGCAGGTGAAAATGGCGCTCGATGGGCGTCTCTAGGACGAGGGGTTAGACTGAGTTTATGACTGGTATTCTATGCATCATTCCTGCGCGTGGGGGGTCGAAGGGCGTACCGGGGAAGAACCTCCGGCCCCTCGGGGACTTTCCTTTGATCTCGCACGCCATAAAGACCGCGATAAGCGTGTCGGCGATTTCGGACGTAGTGCTGTCCACGGAGCATCCCATGATTGCCGAAATCGGTGCCAGTTTTGGCGCCCAAGTCCCGTTCCTGCGGCCGAAGGAAATTGCCGATGACATGGCCGCCCTGATCGATGTGGTTCACCAGGGATATACGCATTTTACAGCACGGAGCCGAACCTTCGACGGTGTGCTGTGCCTGCAGCCGACGGCCCCCTTCATCAAATCGTCGACGATCACAGAAGCTATTGAATTGCTTCAAGAAAGTGGTTGTGATAGTGTGACAACTGTATCTCAAATCACTGAGGGGCACCCCTATACCGCGAAGCGCATGGAGTCACAGAACGTGATCACCAACTTCTGCGACCCGCCGCAAGGTGTGGACGTATCATCCCGGCAAAGCCGGGAACCCGCGTACTTCCTGACGGGCGGGTTCTATTTGCGCAGTATTCCACTGATTGAAAGCGGGGCCCGAGAGGGCCATGTACTCGGTGATGATGGTCGAGCTATCCACGTTTCGGAAGTCGAGGCGACGGACATCAACACGGAGTTAGATTTCCGTTTCGCCGAGTTCCTGCTGAAGGAAGGATTGGTTTGATGAGAATCCTCATGATCAATGCTCGCAACGATACCAATGTCAGCCACTCGCGAAAGGGCATGTACGTGCCCCTGGGCATCCTATCCGTGGCTACCTATGCCGAGGCCGAGTTGGCTGACCGGATCGCGATCGACGTGGTGGATGAGGACGTGGAAGCCCTAGCGTTGGGCCGCCTGGCCGACTACGACCTTGTCGGCTTTTACGCCACCACATTTAATTATGGACAAACCATCGCTTATGCGAAACGGGTGAAGGAGCACGGTGGCACGACCGTTCTGGCCGGTCCCCACCCAACAGCCCTTCCCGAGAACGTGGTGCGCAACAAACTGTGTGTCGATTTCGTCATCGGGGGAGAAGGCGAGGTTCCGTTCGTCCAATTGCTCCGCCACCTCCTTTGCGAAGAGGTGGACATTGCAAGCATTC
>CAZNWX010000515.1:0-1872 GCA_964576415.1 uncultured Magnetovibrio sp.
CATCGACGTAGTCTACGTTTCCAACCACGGGGGCCGGCAACTGGATCACGGACGCGGCGGCCTGGATGTGTTGCCCGAAGTAGTAACGGCGGTGGACGGCAAGGCCAAGGTCATGTTGGACGGCGGCATCATGCGCGGCGCCGACTTGGTCAAGGCCATGGCGCTGGGCGCCGACGCGGTGGGTATGGGCCGGTTCCAAGGTATGGCCATCGCCGCTGGCGGTGCGCCGGCCCTGGTCCGCGCGTTGGAAATCCTGGAGGACGAGGTCCGCGCCGCGCTCGGCATGCTTGGCGTCACCAGCTACGCGGAACTGGACGCTTCGTATCTCCACCCGAATGCTATCAAGGTGCGTGAGCCACATGTGTTGAGCTGCTTCCCCCTTATCGAAGAGGGCTACTAATCCGCCCCACTCCACGCGATGGGAGCAGTCAGATGCCGGCCTTTCAGACCCAGATTCTCAGCTCCGCGTCGCGCCATCAACCACGAATTCATGACCGGAACAGTAGGCTGCGTCATCGGAGGCCAGAAACAGAACCAAGCGGGCCACCTCGGTGGCGTCCGCCATTCGGCCTAAGGGCACTTTCTCGACGAGCTTGTCACGGAGCGGCCCGAACTCGTCGAGCATCTGGGTGTCGATGAACCCCGGGTGCACCGAGTTCACTCGGATACCAAAGGGGCCAAGTTCTACGGCGGCCGATTTGCTCATGCCTCTACCTGCCCACTTGGTCGCCGAATAGGCATGGGCCCGGGCCGATGCCACCAGCCCGGCAATGGAGGAGATGTTCACCATGGCGCCGCTTCGCTGTTCCTTCATCACCGGCGCCACCGCGCGCATGCCTAGAAAGACGCCGGTCTGATTAATGGCGACCAATTCATTCCAAACATCTAAGGGCGTCTCCTCCAATCCGAGAACGCGAAAGATCCCTGCGTTGTTAACCAAGACATCGATGCGCCCATACTGATCGACTACATTCCCGATCACGCGGGTCCAGGCATCCTCGGACGCCACGTCATGCGCCATAAATTGACATGCCGCGCCCAACCGCTGGGCGGTGGCAACGCCGCCTTCCGCGTCGATATCGGTGATCACAACCTGCGCGCCGGCGGCAATGAACAATTCCGCCTCGGCAGCGCCCTGACCCTGCGCGCCGCCCGTAATGACAGCAATCTTATCGTCGAGGCGGTTCATGGTCGGCACTCCAATTCGTTGGTGTCGTTCTCTAGGGTCCGGGCCTACTCCCCGGCCCCATCTCGAAGATGTTTGTATACCATGGTAATGTCGGAATCCGGCAAGGCCTCGTTGGTTTCATCCCAGACCTCGCTGATGGCCTGAGCAATCTTGGTCGGCGTGCCAGCTTCCCTGGCGTTGTCCAGAAACAAATTTACATCCTTGGTCAACAACGCCGTGGCGAAACCCGTATCGAACGTCTCCGTCAGGATACGCTTCGGGAACTTGTCCGCAGTTGCAGTGTTCTGGCCGGTCGAGACGTTGACGACATCCAGTATGGTTTTCATGTCGATGCCTTGCGACAGGCCGTACAACACGGCTTCAGTGCTGGCCACCATGGCGGTTCCAGAAAGGAAGTTGTTCAGGATCTTCACGGCCTGGCCCTGGCCTGGTTCGTCGCCGACGTGGAAGGGGTTCTTGGCGAACCCGTGCAGGACATCTTGATGAGCGTCTACCACCACCTTGGGTCCGGCAAGCATCACCGTGATGGTGCCGGCACGAGCCCCTGCCTGGCCACCGCTCACCGGGGCATCGATATAGGTGATGCCGACCGCTTTGCATCGCGCATCTGCCTCCCGCGCAGCATCGGGGCCGATAGTCGAAAGGTCGATGATTACGTCGGCACGGCGGTCCTCACTGGCGAT
>CAZNWX010000516.1:0-1872 GCA_964576415.1 uncultured Magnetovibrio sp.
GCGATGAAGTGCGAAATGAAATCGCTTTGGTTTGATGTCCCGGTGACCTGATCCCAGGACACATTGCGCCGTTTCGCAGTAGCCAGTAGGAACGCTAGAAGCGTGAACGGCGATGGGTCGTTGAGCGCGATAGACATACCTTCAATTGGCACTCCATCGAGGCAGGTTTCCATGTCATCGACGGTATTGATGGTTGTCCCGCAGGTGCCGAGCAACAGGGGATCGACCTGGTCGATATCATAGCCTCGATAGACCGAGTTGCAGGGAATCACGCTCAGTGCGGTGGCGCCAGCTGCCACGATCTTACGCATGCGTTCGTTGTATTGTTTAGGCGTCGCGAGACCGATTAACTGGCGTTGGGACCAGGCACGACCCCGGTGCATGGTGGGGTAAATGCCCCGCGTCCAAGGCTCTTCACCGGGAAAACCCAGGTCATCCATGTAACGTTCACTGTCCCAGTCATCGGGCGTATAGATGGGCTTGATCTCAATGCCGGAACGGTTCTGGCGATTGGCGTCATCAGGAAGTTGTGCATCATAAGCGACCCGCCAACGGGCTTCGGCGTCCTGATGCGGCCGATTGTCGCTGTTGTTACTCATGATCGGAACTATGCCTCCCCTCTGCGTTCAATTATCAACGATGCGATCCGTCCGACGATGTCATCCCGCGATGACCCTGGATGAAAAACCGCAGCTACCCCAGCATCTTCTAGCAGGCCGGTCTCGTTCTCGGGAATAATCCCGCCAACGACGACGGCAACATCATCCATCTGCTCCTCTCGCAGTGCCTTCATCAATTGCGGCACCAACAGATGGTCGGTTGCCAGAGAGCTGATGCCGATCACGTCCACATCCTCTTCCATGGCCTGACGCACTACCGTTTCGATAGCCTGCCAGGGCGCCGTGTAAATGACCTCCATGCCCGCATCGCGGAGGAAACCTGCAACCAAGCGCGACCCCCGATCGTGACCGTCCAGGCCGATCTTAGTCACCAGCACCCGAGCCGGACGGCCCAGCACTTTGTTAAAATCAGGTGCCGCAACGGGTGCGGGCGTGGCCTCAATCATAGACACTCTCCATAACGCAAGCTCTGAACAAACGATTTGGCAATATCATATGGTTGATCTCCGTCGGAACGGAACCAATTGGGCGACCAGTTCATAGCGCCTAAAATCAACAATCGGACATGGCGGACATCGAGAGATTCGGCCAAAGGCAAAGCATCGATCAACGTGGTAAAGATCCGCTCGTAACCGTCGCGTAATGCGATCAATCGCGTCCGGGCTTCGAAATCTTCACGAGGCGGAACCTTGATCACCACCCGGACATAATCACCACCCCCCAGCAGCGCTTGAAGATGCGCGCCCATTGCCACTTCGAGGCGCATCCACGGTCCGGATTGCTCCTCAAGGGCAGCAAGAACCGCTTTGGAAATCCAGCGTATTCCCTCCTCATGAACGGCCAGCAATAGATCTTCCTTCGAGGGGAAATAGTAATACATCGACCCGGCCTTCATGCCCGCGGCGGCGGCAATATCGCGCATGGACGCGGCATCATAACCCGCCTCGGCAAAATGCCTCGCCGCCGCGTCCAACAGTTGTGGGAGCTTGTTGTCTCGGCGCGGAGATTTTGTGTCTGTTACGATGGCCGCGGCAGTCATTGTGAATAGCTCTCAATTGTCAACAACGGTCTCTAACTAACATTTGTTAGATAAAAAGAAAAGTCCTAAGATGAGATCCACCTTGTTTGACATGCCGGATAAGCCCAGGCATGGAGGCACGATTGATCAACCTCAGACTTCAACGCAGGTCCCCTCATGTCTCTCTCACGATCCGTCGCCCGCCGACACATCCACACCCGAAGCATTGAATGC
>CAZNWX010000517.1:0-1871 GCA_964576415.1 uncultured Magnetovibrio sp.
GCGGGACCATGCAGGCTATCGCCGACAACAAGGAATGGAAGATGCCAGCGACCATCGATGACCCGGCGATCTTGGATGAAATCGACGCGGCCCTCCAGACGCTCGGCTATTCCGACGCGCGATCTTAAGATCGCAACTAATGCCCGGTGCACGGTATTTGTGCCGCGCATTTTCTGCTCTGCACTTCATTTCCCGACGTACCGGTTGCCCGACTTCGGTTGGGCCAGTGGCGATGCGCCCTTGACGCCGCCCGCAGGAATGTTGACCCTCATCCTAGGTCTTAGCAGGAAGAGCCAGGAATAAGGCCGTCGTCGAAAGACGTATCGCTAACAGATCGTATAGATAACAGATCGTATAGATAGGGAGTGTACCATGAAATCCATTATTAAAAGGGCGTTGATGGCTTCGGCCGGCGCCATGGCATTTGCCATATCCGTATCGGCCCAGGCGGCAGACAAGGTGAACGTTGCCTTTTTCCTTGAATGGGCGACGCCCAACCAGATCGCTAAGGTCGACAAGACCTACGACAAAGCTATGGGCGTGGGCGTCAATTGGACGGACTTCAAGACCGGTGTCGCCATGACCGAGGCCATGCTGTCGGGCGACATCGACATCTCTTACTCGCAGGGCCTCGCGCCCTTCGTGACGGCGATCCAGCAGGGTGCACCGTTGAAAATGGTCGGCATCGCCGTTGTCTATGAAGCTAACGACTGCTTCGTGAAAAACGGATCTGGAATTGACGCCTCGAACGCGTCGGAACTGGAAGGCAAGACTGTGGCGGTGCCCTTGAACACGATGGCCGACTACGCGTTCCGTCGCTACATGGCCCATCTGAAGGTGGACACGTCGACGATGAAGATAGTTGATCAAGCGCCGCCGGATGGCGCCCAATCCCTCACTGATGGCCTGGTGGACATGGCCTGCATCTTCGGTGGCGCCTCGTCCAAGGCCGCCAGTGAAGTAGGTACGCCCATCATGACCAAGCAGCAAAAGATGGATGCCGGCATCGGCTCCTTTGACGTGATCTCGGTAACGGAGAAGTTTGCCACGGAGAATCCTGAGCTGGTGAAAACCTTCCTCGAAGTGACGGAAGAAGCAAACGTCGCCTGGAAGGCCACCGACGCGCAGATCGCCAAGGTGGCGAAGGACGCAGGGATGAAGGTGCCGACCACCAAGAAGCAGATGGCCGATTTTATCTTCCCGAGCGCCAAGGAGCAGCTTGAGCAGTACTTCAACAAAGGCGGCATTGCGGCATCGGCCGCGTCGTCGTTGGGCTTGGTGTTCTCGGGCGACTCAGATGGCTCGAAAATCGCCAAGACACTTGATGGCTCGTTCCTGAAGTAACGGGAACTTTTTGGATGTGGGGAAGGCCGCTGTCATGCGGCGGCCTTCGCACATTGTCTCCGCCATCATATGACGAGGGGCTTCATGGCTGATCTGGTGTGTGAAGACCTGAACATGGCCTTCACCAATCCGCAGACAGGTGCAGTGGTTGAGGCGCTGAAGAACATCAATTTTACCCTTAAGAGGGGTGAGCTGTTGTCCGTTTTGGGGCCGTCCGGTTGTGGCAAGACAACGCTCTTGAACTTGATCGCCGGGTTCCTGAACCCTACGTCGGGCACCGCGTCCCTGGGTGGACGGGTGATCGATGGGCCTGGCCTGGAGCGCGGCATGGTGTTCCAGCAGGGCGCCCTGTTCGAATGGCTGCCCGTTTCGAAGAACGTGGACTTCGGCTTGCGCATGAAGAGCACAGACCCCGCGCACAGCCGTCAGCTTGTCGAGAAATGGCTCGATATCGTCGGCTTGCAAGGTTTTGGCGATACTCCGACCTATCAATTGTCCGGCGGCATGCAGCAGCGTGTGGCGTTAGC
>CAZNWX010000518.1:0-1871 GCA_964576415.1 uncultured Magnetovibrio sp.
AACCACCGTGTCCCTACGGACCTGTTGAAGACCGATAGAGGTAGGCTAATGGATGTCGTGACAACGACCTTGGACGGGGTTTTGATCGCAACCCCGCCGACGATCTTCACCGACCATCGCGGCACCTACGTCGAGACCTATAACCAATCGCTCTACGCAGCGGCGGGTATCGACCAGAATTTCATCCAAGACGATATTTCCGTGTCGCGCCGTCACGTGCTAAGGGGACTTCACGGCGACGACAAGACCTGGAAGCTGGTGAGCTGCATCGAAGGGGCGCTGCTGCTAGCAGTCGTCAATTTCCACGTCGGTTCGGACCAGTACCTTCGCTGGGAAACCTTTGAGTTGACGGAAGAGAACCGACTCCAAGTTCTGATTCCGGCGGGCTTCGCGAACGGTTACTTGATCCTCAGCGATCGTGCCATCTTCAGCTACAAGCAGACTGAGCTGTATAACGGTGAGCGCCAATTTACCCTACGCTGGGACGAGCCGGCCCTGGGTATTGATTGGCCGATCACCGACCCCATCCTATCAGAACGCGACCGCAAAGCCGCCTATATGGAAGCCTGCTGACATGACGGTGGCCATCCTTCTAGCGGGTGGCCAGGGGACCCGGCTGCACGCCGTTTGGCAAGGCCGGCCGAAGGCGCTAGCACCGGTTGCGGGCCGGCCGTTTATCGATTATCTCATAGCTCAGCTAGCCCAAAGCGGCGCGTTCTCCAAGATCGTCATCGCTGCTGGTTATAAAGCCGAGGCGTTGACTGCACACTGTGCGGCCATTGCCGGCGTGCCGCCCATCGTTGTCAGTGCAGAACCGTCACCGCTCGGGACCGGTGGAGCCCTGCTGCATGCGCTGGCCGATACGGAGGGCGAGACCGTGGCCGTGCTCAACGGGGACAGCTTCGTGAATATCGACGTGGCGGGGCTGCTTGTCGATCATGATGCGGCGGCGACCATGGTTGCCGTGCGCGCGCCGGAACGCGGCTGCTTCGGGGCGCTCGAGCTGTCGGGGGATCGCCTTGTCGGATTTTCCGAGAAAGGCAGTGACGGACCGGGCTGGATTAATGCCGGTGTCTATGTCTTTCAGCGCGCCGCACTGAACGACTTCACGCCCGGTGTCCTGTCTCTTGAGACCGACATTATTCCGACGCTGATCCCAAGTGGGGTCAAGGTGGTCCGCGCCAATAGTGCCTTCATCGACATTGGAACGCCGGCGGATTTCGCCCGCGCCGATGCGTTTTTCGCCGCACTGGGTCTTTACGGTATCGGCCCGGGAACCTAGAAAGTGAACCTGGAGTGGGGCATAGTCTTGGAAGGTAACGGGACTGGGGAGGCGCGGGAGTGCGCATACTGATCACGGGCGTGACCGGCATGGTTGGCAGCCACCTTGTTGACCACGTGCTTGCCAATTACGCCGACGTCGAGGTGCATGGCCTGATGCGCTGGCGCAGCCCCATCGACAACATCCGCCACGCGATCGACCGAATTTCTGTGCATTTGGCCGATCTGAATGATCTTGGCTCATTGATCCGCCTGCTCGAGACGGTCCAGCCGGACCGCATCTTCCACCTCGCCGCGCAATCCTACGTTACGACTAGTTTCACCGCGCCGGTAGATACTTTGCGAACAAATGTCATCGGCACCTCCAACCTCCTGGAGGCGGTGCGGCTCTCGGGGGTCGAGGCGCGCATTCATATTTGCAGTTCTTCGGAGGTTTACGGTCAGGTGATAGAGGGGGACTTACCGATCCGCGAGACCATGCCGTTCCGCCCGGCCAGTCCCTATGCGGTGTCGAAGGTTGGCGAGGACATGATCGCCTATCAATACGGCCTTTCGTTCGGTCTTCATGTCCTACGCACACGGATGTTCAC
>CAZNWX010000519.1:0-1870 GCA_964576415.1 uncultured Magnetovibrio sp.
ATGCGGCAGCCGATGAAGTCGACGCCGCCTTAGCGAGCCTGGGGACGGCGTCCGCCGACTTAATCCGTCACGACACTCGGCCAACCACCATCAAGACCCGCTTCGTCGCCGGAACACAGCAGATTCTCCGCGCCGACGCGGAGGTCTCGGAGCCCCTGGATGACACCACCGGGGACGCCCTTGTCGCCAGAGCCGAGGCCGCCATGCCCGCCCACCACGTTCTGGTGCTTTCCGATTACGGCAAGGGGGTACTGAGCCGCGGGCGTGCCCAGCGCCTGATCAGAGCGGCGAGGACTGCCGGTATTCCGGTCATCGTCGATCCCAAGGGGGCCGATTACGGGATTTACGCCGGCGCCGATGTGATCACACCGAACCGCAAGGAAATCCGCGAGGCCAGCGGCATGCCCGCCGTCGGCATCGACGATGCCGCGGACGCCGCCAAGGCGATTGCCGATCGTCACGACTTGACTGCCGTGCTGGTGACACTGAGCCAGGACGGCATGTTGCTGGCGGAAGCCGGAGACGTCCATCATCTGCCCGCTGAGACGCGCGAGGTCTTCGACGTTTCGGGCGCCGGCGACACCGTGGTTGCAACTATCGCGGGCGCATTGGGGGCGGGCGCGTCGCTTACCGACGCGGCCAGGCTGGCTAATGTTTGCGCTGGGATCGTGGTCGCCAAAGCGGGAACCGCAGCCGCTTATCTAACGGAGGTGGTGGCGACGCTCCATCACCAGGACATTTCCCGAGCCGAGGCGAAGTTGCTTAACCATGATCAAGCCCGTGACCGGGTTGCGATTTGGCGCCGCCAGGGGTTCAAAGTAGGTTTCACCAATGGATGCTTTGATCTTCTCCACCCTGGACATGTGTCCCTGTTGCGGCAAGCCAGCAACGCTTGTGACCGCTTGGTGGTCGCGCTCAATTCGGATGCGTCGGTAAAACGCCTGAAGGGCGAGGCGCGGCCGATCCAAAACGAGGCCGCCCGGGCAACCGTCTTGGCGTCGCTGGCCCATGTGGACCAATGTGTTCTGTTCGACGCGGATACGCCAATCGATCTGATTACCCTCTTGAAACCGGATGTCTTGATCAAAGGCGCGGATTACACCGTTGACCAAGTGGTTGGCGCGCCGGAGGTGCAATCCTGGGGCGGGCGGATCGTCATCGTCGAACTGGAGGATGGGTTTTCCACCACGGCAACGATCGCGCGGATGACCGAAAATAGCAACGGAGACACGTCCTGACGCTCGAACTCGTCAACCTGCCGCAGCGAAGGACGACATCGAAATCTTCGTAGTGATTTGTTTACGGGCTGCGAAGTCGCCTACGTTCATGTCCGCTCGGTCACTAACAGCTGCATACAGTGTCGGATTGACCAGGCCTGCGGCTGGCCGGGTTCAATCCTCCCGTTTGACGACGGAGAGGATCCGGTCCCATAGACTTTCCTTTTCCTGCTCCTTGGACGCGGCCAGGCTCGACGGGATCGTGACCGGACCGTTGACACCGGGCAGTGCGCTCTTTGACTGGCCTCGGTGGGCATCGGTCATAAACCGCTTCCACAAGATGGCAGGTAGGCCGCCCCCAGTGACGCGCTTCATGGGCTTGCCGTTGTCGTTTCCAATCCAAACGCCGGCAATCAAGTCGGCCGTATAGCCGATGAACCAGGCGTCACGGTGGTTTTGGCTGGTGCCGGTCTTACCCGCGGCGGGCCGGTCCAGATGCGCGGTCTTTCCCGTTCCGCCGGCGATGACACCGGCCATCATACGGTTCATCTGGGCGACGTGCTGGGACGCAATGACGCGGCCGGGACCCGAGCCAGAACGGGCGTACAACAACTTGCCATCGGCGTCACGGATTTCGCGCACGGCATAGGGCC
>CAZNWX010000520.1:0-1863 GCA_964576415.1 uncultured Magnetovibrio sp.
CATTTCCTGGTCCATCTGGTACTTGCGCTCTTCACCGCGCTCGCGGTCGTTCATGACGTCGGACATGTCGGCCTCCAATAGTTCCATAAGCGTGAGCCTTGTTTGAAGGCCCTGCGTGGCCGCTTCGGCTCGTAGAATTCTGGCCCTGGTATAAGGACCTTTCGGTGACCCCGCAAGCGTCCGATTGTGACGCATCTTGGTATTCTCCACCGGTTCTGGTCAGCCCCGGGAAAACGGGTTATGAGGGGGGATGTGTACCGTGGTGATCCTGCGCCGTCCGGCCCATAACTGGCCGGTCCTAATCGGTGCTAATCGGGCCGAGATGAGCGACCGCGCCGCGCGGTCGCCGGCGCGGCACTGGGACGATCGGGACAACGTGGTGGCCGGGCAGGATGAATTAGCCGGCGGGACATGGCTGGCGTTGAACGACGACCGGGTCGTGGCCGCTATCCTAAACCGGCGCGACTCGCTGGGCCCCGATCCGGAGAAGCGCTCTCGCGGCGAGTTGCCGTTGGAGGCCTGCGACCACGCCGAAGCCCGCGCGGCAACCCGGGCGCTCGCCCTGTTAGAGCCATCTAGCTACCGGTCCTTTAACATGATCGTCGCCGACACGCGCGAAGCCTTCTGGGTCAAATCGGACGGCCACTTCATCATGACCTCACCGATCCCGGACGGGCTTTCGATGATCACGTCCCGCGATCTCAATTCTACCATCGATTCGTCGCGCATACGATTCCACCTGGATCGGTTCCGCCGCGCGCCTTACCCGAAGCCCGACGCCGACGACTGGGACGTCTGGAAGGTGCTCCTGGGCTCGCGGGAGACGGAACCGGGCGCGAGTTTTCGGGGCTCCATGAACGTGGACACGGATTATGGCTTCGGCACGGTCTCCTCATCGCTCATCGCGCTGCCCAACGTGGACCGCGTGGGCGTTCCGCCCCAATGGCACTATTGCCCTGGCCGGCCAGACGAAACCCCCTACGCACCGGTCACCTTGTGAGGCCCTTCATCACGAAAGCGCTCCCGGCGGCCCCGGACGTGACCGTGCCCGACGGCGCCGCAGTGCGCCACCTGTTGGCCCTCGACGGCGGCAGCATGTCGCATTTCGAACTTTCCCCAGGGCGGGTCTCCTAGGGCGTCACGGACCGCACCGTGGAGGGGATTTGGCCCTCCGCATAGGCAAGGCGTCGACGCACCGCGGTCATTGTTTTTGGGCAGGACTCCTGCTAAGAGGAACACGATTCCAACGGGCACGTGATCCGCCCAATCGGGATAGAAACTCATGGCCAGACGCAGGCAAGTATACGAGGGCCGGGGCAAGGTTCTTTTCGAAGGACCAGAACCAGGAACCCTGGTGCAGTACTTCAAGGATGACGCTTACGTGCAGCAAACGCGGAAGGCTGGAACTATTACCGGCAAGGGCGTCCTCAACAACCGTATCTCTGAATACCTCATGCAGCGCCTAGGTGAGATCGGCGTACCAACCCACTTCGTACGCCGCCTCAACATGCGCGAACAGCTGGTCCGCGAGGTGGAGATTATTCCGGTCACCATCGTCGTCCGGAACATCGTAGCCGGCGGCCTAGCGGAACGCTTCGCCATGCCGGAAGGCACGGCCCTGCCGCGGTCCATTGTCGAGTTCTATTACAAGTCCGACGAGCTGGGTAGCCCCATGGTCACGGAAGAGCACATCACGGCCTTCGGCTGGGCTCATCCTCAGGACATCGACGAGATTCTGGCGCTGTCACTCCGAATCAACGACGTCTTGACCGGCCTGTTCCTCGGCATCGGCGTGCGCCTTGTCGACGTGCAACTGGAGTATGGCCGGCGTAGGGAGAACGAGCACATGCGCATCGTCCTCGC
>CAZNWX010000521.1:0-1862 GCA_964576415.1 uncultured Magnetovibrio sp.
GCACATCGGCCAGGATTTCCGGCATAGCGTCGAACCAGCGACCGTCGGCCGGACGATTGGAGATATAAATCGCCGGCGCGCCACGGCGCACCTGCCAGCCGATCACCTCGTAGACCGTGAAATCCGCGGCGTTGGTCGGCTTCACGGCGACCCAAGTGTGCACACCAAAATAACCGCGCCAGCCGAAGGCGCGGGCGCCGTAAACCTGGACGATGGCCTCGCGATGGGTTGCCGGGTCGGGGGCAATACCGGCAGAGGCCCGACTGGCGGTCTTCCAATCAGCCATGGAATGACAAATGCCGAACTTGCCAATCATCACCGCCAACACCATGACGGGGATCGCCTTCCACCAAAAACTCTTGCGCTGCCACCATCTCATGCCTTTTGTCCATACCAACCCTTCATGTGGTCTTTTGGCCAACTAGCCGCAACATGATTGGCTTCAACACGGCCGGCATGATGTAGATGGGAAACTGCCCAGCGGCGAAATACAGCAACATGTCCGGATCCGCGTTGGCGGGCATCACCGCCAAGATCACTCCCAGGTTCCGCGCCCCAGAGGCAAGGCCGACGCTGAGGTTTAACCTGCGGCCCCATTGCGGCACTATTATGGCAAGCACGGCCGCCGTGGCGATTAACAATCCCGTGTAGACGGCAAAGCTCGCGGCAATGACGAACAGGACGAAACTCGGCTCCGCCATCAGGCGCGCGGCGAGGCCGTCCATGATGGCGATGGCGAAGATGATCAAGGTCACCACTGCCGCGCCGTCCAAGACCTCGGCCCGCGCCTTCAACCGCACCTTGCCGATGGCCTTGCGGCTCACCATCGCGAAGATGACCGCGGACCCCACCAGGAATACTAGTCGGCCCATGAGCTCCCAGGAGCTCATTTCCAGCTCCAGCCCCAATAAGACCAAAGCCACTGTCGGCAAGGTCACCGGCATGAGCAACGTTGTGCCCAGCATGACCAGTAAAATGATCGCGCCATCCAAGCCCATCAGCAGCGCGAAGGTTGGTGTCGAGATCAAAACGGACGACCCGGCAGCCAGAACCATCGCGCCAATAAGGCCGGACGGCAACGGCGTCAGGCTCAACAGGCCTTGCATGCCGACCGGAAGGACCACCAGGAAAAAGAACAATAGCACTGCCAGACGCCCCGGTCGGCTGAGGTGGACCAATCCCTCGCGGGTGTCGACTCGGAGCAGGCTGACCACCAGCAGCAGCCAAACGGACGGTGCCAATAACGGCCGCATGAGCGTCGCCAGTGGCGGCACCAAGAGCCCAACAAAAACGCCGGCGACCATGGCAGTCATGGCGTGTCGGCCCAGAAAGGCCAAGACGCGATTCATTGAATTCCACCTCATCCGCACGACCATTGTTGGGCATCCAGGCGAAGAAGGAAACGATCGAATAATCGGCCGCTCATTCCCTTTCAGTTTGCTATGCCTTGCGCCTTAAACACGCAAGAAATTTATGTCAGCATAGATGACTTTTTATTGAAGAAATAATGATCGTGGCGCGGCGACAGAATGCCCCATTCGTCAACTTCGGCTGGAGCCCCTGCCCTCCGCGTTCAGTCCAGGACATCTGGTCCGACGCGCAACACGGACCGAGCATAGCAATCAAACGTCGCGTTCAATGGTTCGGGCTTGAGCCGGTAGTCATGCGCATGGCGACCGGCGTCCGGCGGCAGGGGCTTGATCTCGCCAGCAGCCATGGCGCGCAACTGTATTTTTGCCGCATGCTCGAAATGATACGCAAGGATTGCAGCCTGTTCGACAGTATCACCGGCGGACAGCTGCCCATGGTGGGCCAAAAGGATTGCGCGTTTGTCGCCAAGGGCATTCGAGATCAAGTCACCT
>CAZNWX010000522.1:0-1854 GCA_964576415.1 uncultured Magnetovibrio sp.
GTGCCCGGGCATACGGCCCGCGACTGGGTGGATGGCGTAGGCTACCTCCACTCCTTCCGCCTTCAACAGGTCGCACATTTCGCGAAGTGCGTGCTGTGCCTGGGCCACGGCCATGCCATAACCCGGCACGATGATTACCTTGTTGGCGTTCTTCATCAGAAAAGCCGCATCGTCGGCGGCCCCGGCCTTGGCGTTCTTGTCGCCCATGTACGCGCTCGGTGCCGCGGCCGTATCGCCGCCGAAGCCACCCAGCAACACGTTGATGATGGAGCGGTTCATGCCCTTGCACATGATGTAACTGAGGATCGCGCCCGATGACCCAACCAGGGCGCCAGTCACTATCAAGGCTGGGTTTGACAACGTGAAGCCGATACCACAGGCGGCCCAACCAGAATACGAATTCAGCATCGACACCACGACCGGCATGTCAGCGCCGCCGATGGGGATGATGATTAGAAAACCGATGGCGAAGGCGAGGATCGCCAGGCCCCAGAACACGCCCTCCGTCTGACCACCGATCAGGGTGAAGATCAACATCACAATGATCGTCGCAATCAAGGCATTGAGGCCGTGCTGGTAATTGAAGATGATGGGATTGCCGCTCATCAAGCCCTGCAGCTTGGCGAACGCGATGACCGAGCCGGAGAAGGTGATGGCGCCAATGACAAGGCCCAAGGACAGCTCAATGATGCTGGCCGTGTGAATGTCGCCAAACGTACCGATACCGTAAGCCTCCGGCTTATAGAATGCCGCTACGGCGACGAACACAGCGGCCAGGCCCACCAGCGAGTGGAAGGCCGCGACCAGCTGCGGCAGGGCTGTCATCTCGATCTTGCGAGCGATAATGGTGCCCGCGGCGCCGCCAATAACGATGCCGAGCACGATCAGTTCAAAGCTGACCACAGAAGGAGCAGCCAGGGTCGTGGCCACGGCGATGACCATACCGGCGATGCCGAAGATGTTGCCCTGGCGGGCCGTTTCCGGTGAGGACAATCCCCGGAGCGCCAAAATGAACAGCACCGAGGAAATGAGATAGGCGAAGCCCGTCAATGTTCCACTCATGATCCGGCTCCCCTATTTCTTTTTCTTAAACATGCCGAGCATGCGCTGGGTCACGATGAAGCCGCCGAAGATATTCACCGACGCCAACGTTACAGCGCAAAAGCCCATGACTTTGGAAAAGTCCATGTCCGCCGGGCCAGCAGCCAACAGACCGCCGACGATGATCACCGACGAGATGGCGTTGGTCACCGCCATAAGCGGCGAATGCAGGGCCGGCGTCACGCTCCACACAACGTAGAACCCGACGAAACAGGCCATCACGAAGATGAAGAACAGGCTGAGGAAATCAAATCCACCAGCCGCCGCCGCGGCCTGAACCTCGACCAGATGCGTCGTGCTTTGGACCAGCTTCTCTGCCTCGTTCGACAACTCGGCGGCTTTCGTCGCCAGCTTCGAGGCTTGATCCTGAATGGTTGCCGCGTCCATGGCCTAGGCCTCCTTCTTCGCAGATTTCTTAGGCTGCTCTTTCTTCGCCAATGCCTTCTTCGGCGCCGTGGTGCCAGGCACACGATCGTTCACCACCTTGCCGTCCTTGGTCACCAGGGTGCCTATGACCAATTCGTCCTCCCAATCAATGACTAAAGTCTTGCTTTCCTTATCCACAAAGGGGGTCAGGAAATTCAGAAGGTTGCGCCCAAACAACGTGCTCGCGTCCTGAGCCAGACGGCCCGGCACGTTGGCGTGGCCGACGATCTTCACGCCGTTCGCCGTGGTCACCACTTCGCCCAGCTTGGCGCCGACAACGTTGCCGCCGGCTTCCACGGCCAAATCGACGATCACTGCGCCAGGCTG
>CAZNWX010000523.1:0-357 GCA_964576415.1 uncultured Magnetovibrio sp.
GAATTTACCGACCGGGAACAGGCCCTGTATGGCCGTTTGGGCGAGGCCGTCGGCCTTGATCGATGGCTTGAGGTGTGGGACAAGGTGGACGAACTCCTCGCCAGCACGGACCGCGTGAATTTGGACCGTAAGCAGGTGATTTTAAACACCTTTTCATGCGTCTCTCAGGCGGTCAGCGCTCGCTAGACGCGGGGCTCGGAAATGTCGAACCGATACTACGTCACGACACCCATCTACTACGTGAACGACGCGCCGCATATTGGCCATGCCTATACGACGCTGGCGTGTGATGTGTTGGCGCGCTTCAAGCGCCTTGACGGTTATGACGTGAAGTTTCTGACCGGTACGGACGAACAT
>CAZNWX010000523.1:387-1852 GCA_964576415.1 uncultured Magnetovibrio sp.
CCAGAAGGTGGAAAAATCGGCATTGGCAGCTGGTATCGAGCCGCAACAGTTTACCGACAACGTTTCTCAGAATTTCCGCGACTTGGCGGACTTTATGAATTACACCCACGATGACTTCATCCGCACGACGGAGCCTCGGCATAAGGCCGCCTGCCAGGCCATTTGGAAACGCCTTTTTGATGCCAGTGACATTTATTTAGGTAGCTACGCGGGCTGGTATGCCGTCCGCGACGAAGCCTTTTACGGTGAGGGCGAACTTACCAAGGGCTCTGACGGCAAACGGATTGCACCCTCGGGGGCGGAAGTCGAGTGGATTGAGGAGCCGAGTTATTTCTTCCGTTTGTCGGCCTGGGAAGACCGTCTTCTCAAATTTTATGACGACAATCCGGATTTCATCCTGCCTCGCACCCGGCGCAATGAAGTGGTCAGTTTCGTCAAAGGCGGGCTCCAGGACCTGTCAGTCTCCCGGACGGCATTCAAATGGGGCGTGCCTGTGCCGGACGATGATGCGCATATCGTGTACGTCTGGCTAGACGCCTTGACGAATTACATCACGGCCGTCGGATTTCCGGAAACGGAGGCAGATGACTACGCCCGGTATTGGCCGGCGGATCTGCATATGGTTGGTAAGGACATATTGCGCTTCCATGCCGTCTATTGGCCAGCCTTCCTGATGGCCGCGGGTCTGGAGCCCCCAAAACGCGTTTTTGCCCACGGTTGGTGGACCAACGAAGGACAGAAGATTTCCAAATCGCTCGGCAATGTCATAGATCCAATCGAGTTAGTCAATAAATACGGCCTTGATCAGGTCCGCTATTTTCTCCTCCGCGAGGTGCCTTTCGGTAACGATGGTGATTTTTCGCACCAGGCAATGGTCAATCGCATGAACGGCGAGCTTGCCAATGACTATGGCAATCTGGCCCAGCGCGTGTTGGCCATGATCGCCAAGAATTGCGATGGCCAGGTACCGGCTCCGGGTCCGTTCACGGCGGATGATGACAATTTGTTGGCGCAGGCCACGGCCCTAGAGGGGGCGCTCCGTGAGCGAATGGACGCGCAGGCGTTCCATGAGGCCCTGGAGGCCATCTGGACGGTGGTTCGCGCCGCCAATGCATATGTCGACGCGCAGGCGCCGTGGAAGCTTCGTAAAGAGGATCCGCCGCGCATGGCGACTGTCCTCTATGTGCTTGCCGATACCATCCGCCAACTCGCCATCTTGACCCAACCCTTCATGCCGGATGCGTCCGCGAAGCTTTTAGATCAATTGGGTATTGGCGACGAAGAGCGGGCGATTGCCAGCCTGTCTCTGCGATTGACGCCCGACTCGGCGCTACTGGCTCCGGAAGGCGTGTTCCCACGGTTTCAAGAGGACGATTAAGTCCTTATATTCCGTGTCGTATCAATGCGGGGAGATGCCTGAATAGGGGGCCAACGCGAATGCTTGTCGACAGTCACTGCCATCTGG
>CAZNWX010000524.1:0-1844 GCA_964576415.1 uncultured Magnetovibrio sp.
CCCAGGTGGCGGACGGCACTTCCCTCTCGGCCGCGGATGCAGAAAGCGCCTTCGATGTAATCATGTCCGGTGACGCTGATGCGGCGCAAATCGGCGGCTTGCTGATGGCGTTGCGGTTGCGCGGCGAAACTGTTGATGAGATCACTGGCGCCGCTCGGGCCATGCGCGCAAAGGCGACGATGGTGCGCTCACCTGAAGGTGCCATGGATATCGTCGGCACGGGCGGGGATGGCCTTGGTACTTACAACGTGTCGACGGCTTCGGCCCTGGTGGTTGCCGGTTGCGGCGTGCCCATCGCTAAACATGGAAATCGCGCCGTCACATCAAAAACCGGGGCGTCGGATGTCCTATCGAGCCTTGGGATCAACTTGGAATGCGACATGGCGCTGGTGGAGGATTCCATCGCCGAGGCAGGTATCGGTTTTATGCTCGCTCCACGCCATCACAGCGCCATGCGCCACGTTGTGCCGGTCCGCGCCGCTATGGGTATCCGAACGATTTTCAATATTCTGGGGCCGCTCTGCAATCCGGCCGGCGTCAAACGGCAGTTTTCAGGTGCCTTCGACCGGGCCTTGATCGAGCCTATGGCTAAGGTGCTGGGTAATCTAGACAGCGAGGCGGCCTGGGTTGTCCATGGCGCCGATGGCATGGATGAAATCACCACCACAGACGTGACACATGTGGCCGCCTTGTCGGATGGTGAGGTCCGGACTTTCGACATCACGCCGGAGGACGCAGGATTGCCGCGGGCCAGCCTGGACGACCTGAAGGGCGGCGATGGCGACCACAACGCAACAGCCATCGAGGGTTTGGTTGACGGGCAGCCAGGTCCCTACAGGGATATCGTGCTCTTCAATGCAGCGGCTAGCCTTATCGTTGCCGGTAAGGCGTCGGACCTAAAGGACGGCGTCGCGCAGGCCGGGCGCAGCATCGATGATGGCGCCGCCCGCGCCGCCCTGGACAAGATGGTGGACATCACCAATTCGGGGGCCTCCGGCACCGCCGGCAATAGCATCATCACCGGAACTGCCCTCGATGATGTCGACGCATCATGAGCGACGTGCTTGCGACAATCTGTGAAGACAAACGCCGGCATATTGAAGCCCAGCGTCGTGACCATCCACTTTCCGACTTGGAAGCCGCGGCGAAGTCCGCCGATCCGCCACGCGGCTTTGCTCGAGCCCTACGCGACGCGACTGCGGCAGGACGCTACGGCCTAATCGCCGAAATAAAGAAGGCCTCGCCCTCGAAAGGCTTGATCCGCGCTGATTTCGATCCCGCGGCCCTGGCGCGAGCCTATGCGGCCGGCGGTGCATCGTGTCTGTCCGTGCTGACGGATATTCCTTATTTCCAGGGCGACGACAGCTATCTGGTTGCGGCTCGGGCGGTCGTTGATCTCCCGGTGCTGCGCAAGGATTTTATGCTCGACCCCTATCAGATCGTGGAATCCCGTAGCCTTGGCGCGGATTGTATCCTGTTGATCATGGCTGCCTTGGAAGACGGACAAGCTGACGAATTGACGATGAGTGCTGCTGAGTTGGGCATGGACGTCCTGGCCGAGGTCCACGATGGTGCCGAACTGGAGCGCGCCTTGCGCCTACCGACGGATTTGATCGGCGTGAATAATCGCAACCTCAAAACCTTGGACGTCGATATCGCCATGACAGAGGCGCTTGCGGGTGCCGTTCCCGATGACCGGGTGTTGATCAGCGAGAGTGGTCTGTATACGCCCGCCCACTTGGTGCGGATGGCGGTGGTCGGCGCGCGATGCTTCTTGGTGGGCGAATCCCTGATGCGCCAAGATGACGTGGAGGCCGCGACACGATGCCTGTTGCCCCAGGAGG
>CAZNWX010000525.1:0-1844 GCA_964576415.1 uncultured Magnetovibrio sp.
GCCTGAGCGGGTTTAGGTTCGGCCTGGGTGGCGGTCGCCTGAACCGGCGTCGAGTTCTCCTGGATGCGTTTGCAATGCCCTTCTAGGAACGCGCCCGTCTCGATGGCTAGGTCATCGTGGAGAATATCGCCGACCACATGCGCCTTACGCGCAAGTTTTACCGAACGAGATTTGATTTGGCCGTTGACCGAACCGTGAACGATGATGGAGTCTGCTGTAATCTCGCCTTTTACATGAGCCGATTCACCGATCAGCAATATCGTGCACCGAACATCGCCCTCGATCGCGCCATCTACCTGGATTTCACCGTCACTACGCAAATCGCCGACAATCCGAAGGTCTTTGCTAATTAGGGTCGGCGGTGACTGTTTCGCCGGTGACGGTGGTTGTGCCTTCGACGGTACTGGCTTTGCTGCCGCCTTATTCTTCTTTTTGGAAAACATATCTGCCCGCCTTGAGGAACTTCATGGGGTCAACCGCCTTGCCGTTGAATACAGTTTCGTAATGCAGGTGTGCCCCGGTACTGCGGCCCGAGTTGCCAAGGAGCCCGATCTTATCGCGAAAATCCACCTTTTGGCCGCGTTTGACAAGAATCTTGTGCAGATGGCCGTAGCGCGTCCGAACGCCAGAACCGTGATCGATCTCGATATATCGGCCATACTTCGATTTCCAGCCGGCGGCACGAACCGTGCCTGGCGCCGGTGCGTAGATCGATTGGCGAATAACCCCGCCAAAATCAATGCCATAGTGGGCGCTCCAGCGTTTGTTGATCGGGTCGCGGCGTTTGCCGAACCGGCTGGTGATCGAATAGTTATCCACCGGTGCCGTCAACGGCAGGTGCTCCATCACTCGCTTCAGATCGTTCAGGCGGTCCAAATGTGATGCTAGATTGATCAGGCTGTCCTTGAGCTTCCCCGCGGGCAACAAGTCTTTGCCGCTAGCCGGGATGAAAGGCCCGCCCTGACCTACGGACTTTTGGGTATACGGAATTTTCAACTTCTTGGCATCGAGGCCGGCGACGTTGATCACCTTTTCCATCACCTGGATCTGATCGATGGTTTGCTCCGTAAGGCGTTGCGCTGAATTTTCGTGTGTATTCTGAAGCTGATCGAGGCGGGTTTTCAAGTCGGTCACATGACTCCGGAGCTGCGTTCCCGCGAACAAGGCTTGGTTACGCTCCGATAAGGCCGCTTGTAGGTCGCCCTCCACGCTGTTGAGGTTGTCTTTGAGGGCGAAGTTGCGACCATTCAACGCCCGCATTTCCTGCTCGATCTGCGCCAGCTTACCGATTAGGGCCTCGCGGGCAGTGCTGATATTGAGGCGGTCGTCCCGGGTATCTTCCAACTTTCGCGACACGGACTGGAGATCTTGCTGCAAGGAGGCGTTGCGTTCCACAAGGCCCAGCATCATGGTGTGATTTTGCTCCAGATCCATGGTGATGGAATTAAACTTGTTCTGGTAATCCGCCACTTCGCCCAAAAGGCTCCCGTAGGCTAGGCGCGCATCGGCGATGAGGTTGTTCTTACCGGCGACAATTTTGTCGTGTTCCACGTAACTGTATGACGTGAAGCCCACCCAACCAGAGGTGCCAAGAAACAGGATTACAAAAAGGATTTGGGCAAACGTGGGGATGCGAAAAAAGGTGACCCGACCTTCGGCCCGAAGGTGGACCTGTCGTTCCGGAAACCACTTTTTGACCCGGCTCCGCGTCGCCGTGCGCCACGACGGAGTTGCTTGTTGGAAATCCATGCCTTGTTCCATCAACGCATCCCTTCCATTGTATTGAGCCACTGTCTTCGATTTTTGAACTGAGTTAAGTTTCTACGATGCTTACCTCGGCTCTC
>CAZNWX010000526.1:0-1838 GCA_964576415.1 uncultured Magnetovibrio sp.
GCCATCCGGACGGGTCAAAACTTTCCCTAGGCCTTCTGCATGATCTCTTTCAGACCAACCAGGGCCTGATCGCTGTGGGCCCCGCCATTACCTTTCATCTACTGGGCAATAATCAACTTCAAGGCATCAATGTGAATGCAGATGGCCTTGATCATGGCACTACTGGCCAAATCGATCTTCTCGATCATCTGACACAGTTGGTTATCAATGCCTGTCACCTGGTCAAAGTGGAAGCGGCCTCATTGGTCCTTTCTAAGGCAGTCGCGCCGTCGGCACCGAGGCCTCCGACCCGGACCTCCGCTTTCACCGCGTTCAGCGGGTTAATGATATCGATTTTCTCTTCGATCCATACAGCTTTTTGGTGTTTGCGGCTGCACGTCAGGTTACGCAAACGTTACGTCTAGAATTTCAGCCCGTTTGTCGTGACTTTATCCCATTTTCGCAAACCGAAACTTGAAGCACTCTATAGAAGCCCCAATTCACTTAACTCGGCCGCCATTTCCGGCGGTAGGTCTTTCTTGTTTGAGGCCTGCCCATGGCTAAGGTCCGCGGGCGCATCTTCCGTGGGGAAATAACGCCACCCCTGAAACGCACGGGATCGGCGGGGTACCGTGCGAATATACTGGTTGGCCAAGAGAATGGCGCAGGCCGGTCGGCCATCCTCCCGTTCGACGCTCTCCAGGCCGATAATCGGTTGACGCACGGCGATGATTCTTTTGACCACCCAATAGAGCGAACCGCCGTTAAGAACCTCGGCGGCGCGCCGAGGTGAGTTCCGGGTAACGTGACGCAGGACCTCGGGCTCGCCGTTGGCACGTGCCGCATCGATCCGGGCGCGATGAACACGAACCAGATGTTCTACGTCCTCGATGCCGACGCAGAGCTTGATGAGATGGACCGTCACGCTGCTTTCCAATCGGTTAGTGCGCGCGCCACTCTCGATGCTGGTGGCTTGCCCAATTCGCTCGCGATGTAGCTGGCGGTGTCGAGAACGCCTTCGAAATCGATTCCCGTTTCAATGTCAAGGCCACGTAGCATATAAAGGACGTCCTCCGTCGCCACGTTGCCGGATGCTCCATTCGCATAGGGGCAACCACCAAGGCCGGCCACGGAGGAGTCGATAACTGCAATGCCCAACTCCATACAGGCCAGGATATTGGCCAGCGCCTGGCCATAGGTATCGTGGAAATGGAGCGCAATGCGCTCGATGGGGAGGTGCGCGGCGACCGCTTCGATCATTTCCTGGGCGCGCCGAGGGGTGCCGCGGCCGATGGTATCTCCCAGCGACACCTCATGGCATCCCATGTCGTAGAGCAATTTCGACACTCGTGCGGTTTCTGACGCCGGAACCGGTCCTTGATATGGACAATCAAGAACCGTTGAAACATATCCGCGCACTGGAATGCCATGGGACATCGCCGCTTCGCAAACAGGCTCGAAACGCGCCAAGCTCTCTTCGATAGAACAGTTAATGTTCTTCTTTGAGAATGCCTCCGAGGCGGCACCAAAGATAGCAATTTCGCTGGCGTTCGCCGCCAACGCCCCTTCATAACCCTTCATGTTTGGTACGAGTACGGAATAGACGACCCCGGCCTTGCGGCGGATCCCCGCCATAACCTCGCTGGAATCCGCCATCTGCGGAATCCATTTTGGCGATACGAAGCTGCCGGTCTCAATGAACCTAAACCCGTTGTTGGTCAGTTTGTCTACCAACGTAATCTTAATGGGTGCGGGAACAATTTCCGCTTCGTTCTGAAGGCCGTCACGTGGCCCCATTTCGACGATCTTGACCTTGCTCGGTAATTTCACGGTAGTTCTACATCCCCTCGAAATCGATC
>CAZNWX010000527.1:0-1837 GCA_964576415.1 uncultured Magnetovibrio sp.
GGAGCAACAGCCCACCGCTGCGCCGCCCCCGGATTGCCGATAAGACCACGGCTGTCTACGCCAGCCAGGCGGTCCTGGCGGCACTACTAGCCCGGGGTCGGACGGGCAATGGCCAGCATGTGGAAGTGGCCATGTTGGACACCATGGTCAGCTACATTTGGCCAGAAGCCATGGCGCAATTCTCCAAGATTGGTGCCGAGAACATGGACGCTGCGTCAACCCTCCACGACATGATCTTCCCGACCGCCGATGGCTATATCACCTTGGGCACCGTCTCCGACAAGGAATGGTTAGCCCTTTGCCATGCCGTCCAACGCCCGGATCTGATTGAGGACCCGCGCTTCCTGACCGCCGGTCTCCGCAACAAGAACCGCCAGGAACGCATGGAAGTGATTGAGGCCGCATTGGGCCCCTTCGGGACGACGGAGATCATAGCTACTCTAGAGGCTGCCGATGTACCCTGCGCGCCGGTGCTGAGCCGCTGGGAGATGCTGTCCGACCCGCAAGTCCAGGCTAACGACGTAGTCCACGAGATAGATCAACCCGGCCTGGGCCCAGTCCGCCAAGCCCGCGCTGCCGCCAAGTTCAGCGCCACGCCTAACGCCCCGGTGCCGACGGCGCCCAGACTGGGTGAACATACTGTCTCGGTGTTGGAGGACCTGGGTTACGGCGCGGGCGAGGTCGCAGCCTTGATCGACGCCGGCGTTGCAGCGAAACCCTAGTTGCCCAAGTCCTCGTCGCACAAGAGGCGGGAGGTCATCTCGGTGAACCCATCCCCGGCACGCTCTTCGGTTACGAAGGCGGGCGGCGACATCAGTTGGTCCGCGAAGTCCCGCACATTGGCAACACCCACGGCGTTCGGGAAATAGGCGAAGGCCGGCTGGTCGTTGGGGGAGTCGCCGACAAACACGAAACGCGCTTTCTCCACGTCGAGATCAACGTGGAAGATCTCATCGAACAAATGACGGATCATCGTCAGCTTGTCGTACTTGCCGAACCAGCCGTTGACGTGGATGGAACTGACCTTGACCGTCATGCCCGCATCGGTCATTAGCCTCACGATGCGGTCGATGGCATCGCGGTCCAAGGGGGGCACGTCCTCGCAAAAATCGATGGCCAAGTCAGTCTCCCGGTACGCCTGATCGGCGGCGATGGAGGCGCCGGGTACGGCCGCCACGATCTGTTGGCCGATGGCTTCCAGTTTCGTCCTATTCGCGGCGATGGCGTCGCCATCCGTGTAGTAGCGCCGGGTCATGCGCCGTTCGTCATGGTCATAACGGAAGTAAAAGGCGCCATTCTCCCCGACGATGGCATCCACAGGCCACATGCGGGCGATGTGATCGCACCAGCCAGCGGGCCGGCCCGTTACCGGTACGACCAGTTTCCCAGCGTTCCGCAGGTCCGCCAACGCGGTATAAGCCTTAGCGGTGAGCCGGCCGTCGGTGGTTAGCGTATCGTCGATGTCCAGGAGAACCCCGCGCACGGCGCGGCGGTCATCATCCGGAAAGGCCATGAGCGGCTGCATACCTATCCGCGTAACGTGGCGCCCGTAGCCTTGGCCACATTGGCGACAACCTTGTCGGCGACGGCATCAATCTCCACGTCGGTCAGGGTGCGGTCCATGGCCTGCAGGGTCACCGACAGTGCCAGCGATTTTTTGCCCGCCTCCACGTTACCGCCGGCAAACACGTCGAACACCTCGGCTTCGGTGATCAACTGCTTGTCCGCCTGGCTGGCCGCCGCGGCAACCTTGACCGCTGTGACGTCGGTGTCCACCAGGAAAGCGAAATCGCGCGAGACTTTCTGATAGGCCGACAACATCAAATGCGCGCGCGCC
>CAZNWX010000528.1:0-1837 GCA_964576415.1 uncultured Magnetovibrio sp.
ATAGTAGACCCATAAGAGCAGCACCAGGATGGGAATTGCTCGGAAGCATTCCACATAGACACGGTTCATCGTTCGAGGCGCGCGACCCTTGGCAAGGCCCGGCAAGGCGATCAACAGGCCAATAACGATAGAAATGACGATGGCGCAGATCGAGAGCGCAATGGTATAGCCCAGACCGTCGATCAGGAACTTCAGGTTAGAGCGCCCCGATTCGGATGAAGGCGAGACCACGTACCAACCCCAGTTCGCGCCGCAGCCAGTCAATAGCAGCGTTAGGAGCAAACCGGCGATCAGGCCTTTCGTGAGTTTCATCCAACCAATCATCGTCAATACTGTAAAATTTGGTTTAGGAATTTTTGGGTGCGTTCGCTCTCTGGCGCCGAGAAAAACTGCTTCGGCGACGCTGTCTCGACGATCTCACCGGCATCCATGAACACCATGGTGTCCGCGACCTTGCGCGCAAAGCTCATCTCGTGGGTGACGCAGACCATAGTCATGCCGTCTTCGGCCAGTTCGACCATGACGTCCAGAACTTCGGAGATCTTTTCAGGGTCGAGGGCCGAGGTCGGTTCGTCGAACAGCATGATGCGGGGCTCCATGCAAAGCGAACGGGCAATAGCGACACGCTGTTGCTGGCCGCCAGAAAGCTGTGCCGGATATTTCTCCGCCTGTTCGGGAATGTGCACGCGTTCTAGATACTTTCGTGCCAGAACCTCCGCGTCCGCCGGGTTCATCTTGCGGGCGCGGACCGGGCCGAGCGTCAGGTTTTCGACGACGGTCAGATGCGGAAATAGATTGAATTGCTGGAACACCATGCCGACCTCGCGTCGGATGGCGTTGATATTCTTGGTGTTCTCGTTGAGCTCTATGTTGTCTACAGTGATCGTGCCGGCAGCATGGGCCTCCAGTCGATTGATGCAGCGGATGATCGTCGACTTGCCAGAACCCGAAGGGCCGCAAACCACGACACGCTCACCGTTGTGGACGGTCAGGTGGATGTTCTTCAACGCTTCAAAGTCGCCGAAGGACTTCCCCATTCCGGCGATCTTGATGATCGGCTCACGGCCGTTGTTCCCCATGCGTGGCCTCCCTAGAGCACCGCTCGAAGCTGTTTCCGCAATGGCAGCTTGTGCAAGAAACTAGAATGTTTGAAACTTCCCGGCCAGAGTAAAACAAACACCAACCATAACCGTGATTCAGCCGTCGCGATTTTCCGGCGATTTCCGAATCACCCTCAGATCGATAAGGGGAGAATCATGAAACTGTTGAAATATGCTGTCATAGCCGTACTGGGCTTGATGGTTGCGACCACCGCCGCCAAGGCCGATTCGCGCCTTAAGGAAATTCTCGATAAGGGCGTGCTGCGCGTGGGCACCACGGGGGACTGGAATCCTATGACCATGAAGGACCCAGCAACCAACACCTACAAGGGTTACGATATCGACATGATGACGGAGCTGGCCAAGGATCTAGGCGTCAAGGTGGAGTTCGTAGCGACCGATTGGAAGACGTTGGTCAGCGGCGTCGTATCCAACAAATACGACCTCACTGGTTCAGCCTCAATCTCCATGAAACGCGCCAAGGTAGCGGGCTATTCGCCCTCGTATTTCTCATTGGCAACCGTGCCGCTGACCCTGAAAAAGAACCTTTCAAAGTTCCAAGACTGGGGAGATCTGGACAAGCCGAACGTGACCGTCGCGGCGACGCTGGGCACGACACAGGAACAACAAGTCAAACGTTTTTTCCCGAGTGCCAAGAAGAAGATCATTGAAGCCCCAGCTCGCGACTTCCAGGAAGTTCTGGCCGGCCGGGCCCATGCGCATATCACGTCGAATGT
>CAZNWX010000529.1:0-1816 GCA_964576415.1 uncultured Magnetovibrio sp.
AACCATGTTGGCAGCCTCTCTTAAGCGGTGTTATGGGTCGGTTGATTTTAGGCGCGCATCCTAACCGTTTTCAGAAAGTAAAAAAAACCAATATTACCGAATGAGAACTTGAACTTTTCTAATGCTAAAAGCGCTTTACCTGCATCTTCAGCAATTCGCTATAAAGAGCTCGAACCAGGTTGGTTGTGGGACTTTCTGTCCGCTTCAAAATGCCGACGCTCAAGGTCAGCAGTGAGTTTCCAAACTGGATCTGCCGAGTGCCAGCAAGTGATGGCGGTTCAATGGCGCGGCGTGGCACTGATGTCGGAGCTGATCAATGAGTCGGATTGGATTGGGACGCGCACGGGTGGGCTGCATCCATGACCGGAAGGCCATCAATACATGCCAGATGAGGTCGCGGTCTGGCTGGAATGGCGAAAGTTGTTGGAGGCCCAAGCCTGATTTAGGTGTGCCATCCTCGTGCTTTCTGAAATAGATCGGTGATCCAATAGGCTTGTGCGCCTATGGCGGCGAGCGGTAGGAGCACCCACGACACTTGGAAAACGGCCAGCCCAAGAACGATTACGCAAAAGTCAGCCCGGCTGAGTTTGTGAAAAATGTAAATTAGCCAGTCGACCAAATCTTCGGGTTTGCGGACATCGGTGGCCTCTTCCTGTCGGCTTTTTGGCTCTGGGCTTTTCTTTGCGCGGGCGTACATGACCAGGTCGATAGTATAATCGATCGTCGCGCCCGCCGCCGCAGCCAAGCCAAACCAGAACCAGTATATATCAATGGTAGCTTGCCAGGTTCCGTATCCCAACCCGATGAAAAAGGCGCTGTCGACAAGCCAGTCGACCACGTCGTCGAAGTGTGCACCCCATTCCGAGGACAGATCCTTGAGCCGGGCAATTTCCCCGTCACAATTGTCCAAAGTGTAGCAGGCAACCAAAAGGAGTGCGCCCATGATATCCCAAAACGGATCACCCAGCGAGAAACACCATGCGCCGGCCAGCCCAGCCACCATGGACAATGTCGTTACTTGGTTCGGCGATATAGGTAGGCGATAAATGATCGGCGTAAGCCAAAAAGATAGGTGACGGGTTAGCGGGAAGAGTTGTCCCGGCGGCTGCAAGGTGTAGGACCCGTCAGGTGACGACAAGTTGGCCACGGTCATGTGTTTCCATGTGGGGACGATATAAAATGGGGGTTTAGACGGCTGTTCGGTCCGAGGCAAGCACCGTCCTGACGCATTTCCTGATGGCCTTGTCTTGAATGAAATCTTACAACATCCCCTATGCGCCCGGTTCGGGGCGCGCAGCAAGGGATATGCCTTGAAAATAGCTTCCTACATCGGACTGATCGTTGGCTTAGCGATTTTGACTGGACTTGTTGTCTCCGAGGGCGTCACGAACGTTTTTGATCTGTTGGTGTCGACCGGCTGGTCGTTGCTTTGGGTGCCTGCTATCTGGTTTCCGACAGTATTAATGAATGCGCGATGCTGGCAGCTCCTGTTTGCCGAGGAACATGCGCCAAGCTTTTTTCAGGCTTTCTATGCCCAATGGATGGGGCGCGCCGTTAACACGCTGCTTCCCGTGGCATCCATTGGCGGCGAGGTTGTCAAGGCCCGCGTGTTGGTGCTTTGGGGAATTGATGCGGCCCATGCGGCGGCATCGGCAGTCGTAGATAAGACCGTCCAGGTCATCACGATCATCGTCTGGGGTGTCATTGGCGTCAGCTTGCTCGCGGTCATGGCGCTGGACAGCGAATTGGTGATTTCGAGCTTGATCGGCATTGTTCTACTGGCGGCGGGGGTTGCCGGGTTTCTTGTCGCTCAGAA
>CAZNWX010000530.1:0-1807 GCA_964576415.1 uncultured Magnetovibrio sp.
CATCGCGCGATGGCAGCTTCGACCTGTTCGTAGTCGCGTACGTCGGCGATTATGAAGTCGGCAGTGACACCGCCCGCGCTCAGTTCCTCAACGGCGACGCCTAGCTTCTCCGGGTTTCGGCTGGCGATGAAGATTTTGGCACCGAGCCCGCCTAACATATCGCAAATTCCCCGCCCTATACCGCTTCCGCCACCGGTGATGAAAACGGTGCGACCGTCCAGAAGACCTGGTTGAAAAATTTCTAATGCAGAATTCATCTCGCCTCCATTGTCCTAGTGACCGTTGTCGACATCCAAAATCACCTTCCCAACGACACGCCCGGAGCGGATGTCGTCAAGAGCCTCCGCGTACCGGTCCAGTGGCACTGCCTTACTCACATAGGGGTCGATCAGGCCCTGATGGTAGAACCCGAACAATGCGGCCTGTGCCGCGGCAAACGTCTCCGGCTGGCGATCCCGGTAGTCCGAAACTTGGAGCCCCGTCGCGGCGATGTTCTTAACCAAGAGATAGCTGGCCTTGATCTCCGGAATATCTCCGGAGGCAAACCCGACGACCACCAAACGGCCGCGCCACGCCAATGCCCGGAGCGCCGCCGCACAAGCATCTCCGCCAACGGGATCGATAACCACGTCGACGCCTTTGCCGTCGGTCATGCCATAAACGGCGTCACGCAAGCTATTGCGAAGGTTATCCACCGACAAATCCACCACATGATCCGCTCCAAGGCGCTCGGCGTTACGTACGTGCTCGGCGCCCCGGACACCGGCAATCACCGTCGCCGCGCCGAGCGCCTTGGCCACCTGAACGCTAGCGACACCGACGCCGCCTTTAGCGCCCAGGACGAAAACTGACTCGCCGGGCTGAAGGCGCGCTCGGTCCGTCTGCGCGAAATAGGGCGTCAGATAGACCAAGCCCATGGCCGCAGCCTTTGCGTATGAAATTTCATCCGGCATGGAGTGGCATTGATCAGCACGGGCGACCAACTTTTCCGCATAGGCGCCATATTCAACGCAGGCCAGGACGCGGTCGCCGGATTTTAATGTGGTGACACTCTCGCCAACCAGTTCAACCACACCGGCCGCCGCCTTGCCCGGCGAAAACGGGAGAGGCGGCTTCACCTGGTACGTGCCCTCGATCACCATCATGTCGGGAAAGTTCACGTCGGCCGCCTTGACCGTGACGACGACCTCTCCCGGACCAGGGACAGGATCGGGCAGCTCTTTCACAAGAGCCGAGTTGAAAGCACCATATTCTTCGACAACGACGGCCCTCATAGGCGCTCCTCTACTCTACTCTGCCAACCGCCGCTGCTTGGCAACGGTTGCACGCCGCCCAGGGGCATATGCGGGTGTGCCATAGACTTCGAACAACGCCTTGGTGACGTCGAAATGGTGTGCAAGACCGCCCTGTTCCAGGCGCTCGATAGGGCCGTTCGCATAGCCAAGGCCGAGCCGGCAGGTCATATCCATATCGTCTGCCGTAGCCAGTCCTTCATCGAGTAACGTGAGAGCGGCGTTGTACTTCGGCCGGACCAGTCGGTCGATGATCCGTCCGGCCTGGTCGGCAGAAACGGCGACCTCGAAACCGGCCGCTTCAAAAATGGCTCTGGCGGCGGCGATAGCGCTGTCGTCCGTCGCGGGTTGTCGCACCAGTTCGATAAGATTTGAAGGCGCCTCGTCGCCGTTCCGGTAGCGTGCAAAACCCAGCGCATTAGAGCCCTCAAGACCGGCATTTTCCCCCGTGTGTACACCGAGGCACTCCATTTCCAGTTCCACCAGAACCGCCGTCTTACCCGCCTCCGGTTCAA
>CAZNWX010000531.1:0-1806 GCA_964576415.1 uncultured Magnetovibrio sp.
CGCGACGTTCTGATCAAGGCGTTTCTACTGGCCAAGGGGTGGTGTCCGAGGGCCCGCCGTCCGTTGGCCGACGATGCGTCCTTTCGCCGATATGAACGGTTGCGTGAGGGAACGCGGACGGCGGTCCTCATGGACGCGCCGCCGCCCCAGGAAGATATCCAGTCCTTCGTATCCATGGCTCGACACCTGACTGCTCTTGGCTATTCGGCGCCCCGCATAATAGCGGAGAATCTGAAACACGGATTACTGATCATCGAAGACCTGGGCGATCATACGTTTACACACGTCCTGTCTGAGACGCCAGAGCGCGAAGCTGACATGTACGCTATGGCGGTCGATCTGTTGATCGACTTGCATGGGCGACCGGCCGCCGAGAGCCTGCCGCCGGGCCTTGCGCCCTATGACCTGGAATTGCTGAACCAGGAGGCCCTGCTGCTTCCTGACTGGTTTATGCCGGCAATTACGGGCGCGCCAACACCGGCGCCGGTCCGCGCCAGTTACTTGGCCGCCTGGCGCGACAGCCTGACGCAGGCGGCCCGCCACCCGCCGACCCTTGTGCTGCGCGATTTTCATGTCGACAACCTCATGTGGCTTGCCGACCGCAACGGAACCCGGGCCTGCGGCCTGCTCGACTTCCAGGACGCGGTTGCCGGACCGGCCGCCTATGATCTCATGTCGCTCCTTGAGGATGCGCGACGCGACATCGCACCCGATCTTATCGCGAACATGATAGGGCGCTACTTAGCGGCCTTCCCCAATCTCAACCGAGACGCTTTCCGGACAGTCTTCGCCATTCTAGCGGCGCAACGCCACGCCAAGGTGATCGGTATCTTCACGCGGCTCTGCGTGCGGGATACAAAATCTACCTACCTATTGCATATTCCCCGGGTCTGGAGATTGCTGGACGCGAGCCTGAAACACCCAGCCCTTGATGCCGTTGCCGCCTGGTTCGCCGAACACGTGCCACCAAACCTCAGGATCACGCCACCAAGCTCGACGAGACAGCCATGAATACTAAAAACAATAACAAGACAGCAAAGACAGCCAATGTTCCTCAACGCGCCATGATCCTGGCCGCCGGCCACGGCCTACGCATGCGGCCAATCTCCGACAAGACGCCAAAGCCGATGATCAAGGTGGACGGCAAGCCGTTATTGACCCACGCCCTGCAGCGGCTGGAAGCCATGGGCGTCACAGACGTGGTCATCAATACGCATCACCTCGCCGACAAGATTGAGCGCCACTATAATGACTACGATGGCGCCACCCTACATTTCTCGCGCGAAACAAACCTTTTGGAAACGGGCGGCGGCGTGAAAAAAGCCCTGTCCATGCTGGGCGATGAGCCGTTCTTCGTGGTTAATGGTGATGCCTTCTGGCTAAACGGCCCGACCGATGCCCTTTCGCGCCTGGCCGTGCAATGGGCGCCCGACAAGATGGATGCCCTCTTAATGCTTCATTCGACGGTTGACGCCTATGGGTACGACGGCCTGGGTGATTTCCAATGCGAGGCCGATGGAAAGCTTATTCGCCGTGTCGAACAGGAAGTAGCGCCATGGCTATTCGCCGGTGTGCAGATCCTCAATCCAAAGGCTCTCAAGGGTGCGCCCGAGGGTTCGTTTTCCCTCAATTGGGTCTATGATCGAGCGTTGGAGGCAGATCGCCTGTTTGGCATGGTCCATGATGGAGAATGGTTCCACATCGGCACACCCGACGGCCTGGACGAGCCGGAGTCCTATATGCAAACCACCTTCGCCGAAACCAAACACCGCTAATCCCGTTGCAAGACGATCCGGCCAAACCCAA
>CAZNWX010000532.1:0-1806 GCA_964576415.1 uncultured Magnetovibrio sp.
ACTACATTAATGCCCAATGACTGGAGACGCGCACCACTCCCGATCCCTGACAGTGCCAGGATATGGGGTGATCCCATGGTCCCGGCGCATAAAATCACTTCTCGGGTCACGCGAACCGTATGCCCCTTGTTGGCACCTCTTTCCATTTGGTAGCGGACACCTGTCGCGCGCGCTCCATCGATGTCGATGCCCAACACATGCGCGTTGGTCACCACCTTCGTATTTCCGCGCCCGCGCGCCGGATGAAGGAACGAACGAGCCGGGCTGACACGTCGCCCCCGATGTACGCTTCTCTGGGCGTAAGCCACACCTTCCTGCGTGCGCCCGTTGTAATCGGAATTTCTGGGAATGCCCAAATTGACCGCGGCATCGATGAACGCGTTGCTCAGGGGATCAGGTTCATCATTCTCCGTAATGGTGAAAGCCCCACCTTTACCATGGTACCCAACATCGCCACCCCCCAACTTATTCTCACTTTTCATGAAGTACGGGAGGACGTCGGCGTAGGACCATCCACGATTGCCAAGCTGCGCCCATGTATCAAAATCCGCCTTTTGACCCCGATTATATATGTGCCCGTTGATCGAACCAGAGCCGCCTAAGGTGCGGCCACGCGCATGATCGATCGCACGCCCTGCCAACCCGGGACTGCCGACCCCTTTGTACATCCAGTTGATTGCCGGGTTACGAAGTGTATAGAGAACGCCGGCGGGAATATGAATGAATGGATTACGGTCCGGTGGTCCCGCCTCCAGTACGCACACGCGGAATTTCCCATTCTCCGAAAGACGACCCGCAACAACGCAGCCGGCTGTTCCAGCGCCAATCACCACATAGTCGAAAACTTCATCGGTCATAGGACACAGGCTAGTCGTCGTCAGACCAGAAGAAAAGGGACGCGATTAGGCGGCTTGCTCGTCTTATTCCATGGCTTTGTAGAGATAAATCCCGTCCAGGCTAAGCGAGCGGCTGATTCTGCCTTTGTACATCAACCGATGTACATGCGCTAAGGCTTCACCGACGGCAAAGAAGATCTGATGATCGTCCAATTTCCGGGGGAACATTTTGTTGAGAACATCGATACCTGACGCCGGCTCGGCACAGGCCTCTAAAGTTACCGCCAGCCGCTCTTCGTGATGTTCAACCATGTGGTCAAGCCGCTCCCACAGGCCGCGGAACGGCCAATCATGGCTCGGTAAAACCAATGTATCGGCTGGCAAAGCGTGAAACTGATCTAAGCTATCGAGGAACAGTTTTAGCGGATCGGCGTCCGGCTCCTGCGCCTGAAGGCTGACGTTAGGCGTGATCCGGGGCAGGACCTGATCACCCGAAATCAGCACCTTTTTATCCGCACAGTACAAACACGCTTGCTCCACGGCATGGCCCTCAGTGATCATCACATCCCAACCCTGACCATCAATCTCAATGATGTCACCGCCCTTTACCCGATTAAATGTATGCGGGGGCATCCCGGCGACGCTGGCGTAATGCGACGTGCGCGGCACAACCAGGGCCATCTGCTCTTCGGAGAATCCGGCCTTTCTGAAGAAAGGCAACATTTGAAATGCCTTGGATTCCTCCGTCTCCAGACAGTACAGCCGGGCAGTTGTCCACTCGCCAAGCGTGGTCGTCAATTCGATCCCATGACGTTCGCACAGCCAACCTGCCAGACCCATATGATCGGGGTGGTAATGGCTACAAATCAAACGCTTCACAGGCCGATCAGCAGAGACATGCTTCTTTTCGATATCGGCCCAGCAGGCCTTGATGTCGTCACTAAGAACTCCTGTATCGACCAAGGTCCAG
>CAZNWX010000533.1:0-1805 GCA_964576415.1 uncultured Magnetovibrio sp.
CGTAATCAGGATGCAAAATCCACTGCTCTGTCTGACATCCCGCGCGCGACCTACCGCCCATTGTTGAAATCTGATACCCTCCCGGATTAAGGTGATTCGCAACCTATTCGCGGTTATCAGAGACCATGACCGATCGTGACGCGCTTGAAGCCAAGCTGATCGAACTGAAGACAGAGCATCGGGACCTGGATGACGTAATCGCCCGCATGGGCAAACAGGTTCCCTTCGATCAACTTCTGATGCAGCGCCTGAAGAAGCGAAAACTCCAGTTGAAGGACGCCATCAGCCGCCTGCAAGCGCAGCTGGTTCCTGACATCATCGCCTGAGGTGATCGCGGAGCGAACGGTCGGCTGCTTCGATGGCCTGCTCGGCGTTCAAGCTAGCACGCAGGTCCGCCCAGCCCACCGCCACGTCCAGCGCATAATCAATGCCAAGCCAGGCAAAGGTATGACCGTTTAGATAGTGGCCAATTTCGTCGGCCCGACGGCTTGCTGTTTCGGCTCCGCCGATGAGCAGGATCACTCCGAAGTCATCGCCACCGACACTGCCGACCGCGTCGGTCGGGTGGACGGCGACGGACAGTTGCTCTGCCACATGGCCCAACAAGGCATCGGCGGCGCGCCGGCCGTGGTCACGGCGGAACGTGGCGGCGGTAACCACATGCACCATCAGGATCGCTGGAGACGGCTGCAGGCTGTACATGTGATCGATGACGTGGTCGAGCTCGCGCTGGAACTCTCGCCGGTTCGGCAGGGGCAGAAAAGCGTGCTGGGCGGCTTGGTCGCGGAAATGCTCTTCGCGTTTCTTTCGAATCTCAAGCTCAGCACGCAGCAGTTCCATCTGTGCCACGAGGGCATTGACGATTTTCTGAGATTCCGCGGACAAGGGACCGGAAAGCGCCCCGCCCAAATCCACGGCCGCATCGGACGACCATGAGCGATAACGTTCGCGGCGCAACTTTTCGTCGGCGTCGTCGTCGGGGGTTTCGTGCTGGCGATCAGACGGCTGTCGATGCGGTTGATCGCCGACCGCGTGCACACCTTGGGACTTGTTGACATCCATGACCATCGTCCTCTCGAACGGATCAACGCCGTAACTTCCCTGATTCTTCACTACAACACGATTATGGTTAAAGAATCCTTAGCCGCCGGGTCGTGCCGCCTGCACCGCTTCGGCATTCGGCGGATAGTTCAAAATCACATGGTGCTTGCGGGTCGTCTCGACGACTTCCTAGGTCCCCTCGAAACCGTTCGGGACCAGAAACGCATCGCCGGTCTTGAACGTCTGGCCGTGGCCGTCCGACTTGGTCAAGATCACGCGCCCCTTGATGAATTAGGAGAACCCATCAAGGTCGATAAAGGCATGATATTTTCGACGTTGTCGTCGGGGGTCTTTATACGGTCGGAGAGCAACTTCAGCTGCCAGTCGGCACGCTGGAGGCGACCGTCTCGATCTAGGCCATGGCGTCTTCTCCTTCGTTTGGGAATGGGGCGCGGCCTCCGCTTAGGCGGCGCCGGCCTGGGCTAGGCTGGTTTCGATGTCGTCCATGGACAGCTGACGGAGCCTGAACGCCTTAAGAAGTTCGATCTCGATGATTACACCCTGCCCGAGTTCCTCGGCGACCATATGGCGCACGAACCCAATAAGTTCCTGAACCTGGCCCGGGTAGACCAAAATATTGGTCAGCAGTTCGCGCCGGATCAGGGGGGGATACTTGAGCAATTCCAGGACCAACAACTTCTTCACCTTCAAGGGCACGCGGACGCTGCCGAACAGGCGGTCTAGGCAGAACGAATAGATGCCGA
>CAZNWX010000534.1:0-1802 GCA_964576415.1 uncultured Magnetovibrio sp.
CAATTTCCGCTTCGTTCTGAAGGCCGTCACGTGGCCCCATTTCGACGATCTTGATCTTGCTCGGTAATTTCACGGTAGTTCTACATCCCCTCGAAATCGATCAGATCGACCCCTTCGTCGACCTGATCGCCGACACCATAATGGACCGCCGACACTGTGCCGTCCACCGGCGCCTTGATGGCGTGTTCCATTTTCATGGCCTCGAGGACCACCAGAACGTCACCGGCTCTGACGGAGGCGCCGTCAGTCACGTTAACGGCGACGATCTTGCCGGGCATGGGGGTCATGAACGCCGGTGATCCGCCATCGGTATCCCCGCTACCGGATAAGGCGTTAACAAGGGTGAGCCGCCAGGCGTGGGTGCCCTGGAATATATTGAGCTGTCCGGTAACCGCCTCCACCGCACTTCCGCTCACACGAACGCCGTCCACGTCTGCGGTCCAGCGGTTGCCGTCGCGCTTGGCCTGGCTCACAAGCCAATGGACTTCCCCGTCGCTGAAATGCCAACCATTGTCATCTTCGTGGACGTGCAGGGATCGCTCCTTCTCATCGTCCTGCATACGGATATCTTGGTGAGACCCGTCATTCAGGTGCCATCCGTCCGTGCGGTGCCAAGGGCTGGCCGGATCACCGAAACGGCGGACCCGAGATTGGGCATCCGCCTGCCGTGTCGCCATCACGTGAAGACCAGCCAAGCTCAAGGCTGCGGTACTGAGAGGTGTCGCGACGTTGATGAAGTCGTCAGGGAGACGATCGATGAGATTCGTATGTGGTGTTCCGTCCACGAATTCTGGAAGGTCCGCCAATGCGATGAGGAAATCCCGGTTCACGGCGGTGCCCGCCACCTCTGTGTCGCCAAGGGCACCGATGAGGTTACGCCGGGCCGCTTCTCGATCCTCGCCCCAGGTAATCACCTTGGCGATCATGGGATCATAGTCGGCGGTGACCTCCTGGCCTTCGACGACCCCTGTGTCGATGCGCACCAGGCGTGATTCTGAAGGAAACACCAAGTGGCGCAACGGTCCGGGTGCCGGCAGGAAGCCCTTTGCTGGGTCCTCGGCGTACAGACGCGCTTCCATGGCATGACCATTGAAGGACAGCGCCTCTTGGTTCAACGGCAACGCTTCACCCGCGGCGATACGTAACTGCCAAGCCACGAGATCCTGACCGGTGATTAGTTCCGTGACTGGATGCTCCACCTGCAGGCGCGTATTCATCTCCATGAAGTAAAAATCCTCGTCCGCATCCAGCAGGAACTCGATGGTGCCTGCGTTCTCATAGGCCACGGCCTTGGCCGCGGCTACTGCGGCGTCGCCCATGCGGGCGCGTAACGCATCGCTCATTCCCGGTGCTGGCGCTTCTTCGATCACTTTTTGATGGCGACGCTGAAGCGAGCAATCGCGTTCGAACAGATGCACGGCATTGCCGTGACTATCGGCGAAGACTTGAACTTCCACGTGACGGGGTTGCTGTATCAGTTTCTCCAACAGCATGCGCCCGTCGCCGAAAGCGGCTTCCGACTCACGGATAGCCGAAGACAAGGCGTCAGAAAAGTCATCCGGACTTTCGACGGTCCGAATGCCCTTGCCTCCACCACCCATGGCCGCCTTCAAGAGGATCGGATACCCGATGTCATCGGCGGCTTTGCGCAATGTTGCTTCGGTCTGATTGCTGCCATAGTAACCAGGTGTCACCGGTACCCCGGCGTTTTCCATGATCGCTTTTGCATTATCCTTGCTGCCCATGTCTCGGATGGCTTGGGCCGGTGGTCCTACAAAGATAAGACCGGCGGACCGGACGGC
>CAZNWX010000535.1:0-1798 GCA_964576415.1 uncultured Magnetovibrio sp.
CCGCTGGTGCCCATGGCGGACCCCGTGGTTAAATGGGCGACCGAGGTAACCCGATTGGAGGATCTGCCGCGCATCGTCCATCGGGCCGCGAAGATAGCAATGACCCCCCCCACGGGCCCGGTATTCTTGTCCTTGCCGGGCGACATCCTAAACGCGGAGGCCGGCATCGATCTGGGCAAATCCACCCGGGTGGATACCCGAAACCGGCCAGCCGATGACGTTCTGGAGAAGTTGGCTGACATAATTTTGGCCGCCAAGAACCCTTGTATCGTCTGCGGCGACGAAATTGTAAAAAGTGACGCACTGTCAGAAGCTGGCGACTTCGCGACGACGCTGGGCGCCGCCGTGTATCAGCAATCTGTCCCCTATGGGGCGCACTTCATATCCGAACATCCCTGCTACATTGGCGGGTTGAGCCGCGACCAGGGAGATGTGCGGAACGTTCTATCGGCCTATGACTTGATGATATCGGTCGGCGCCGATCCGTTGCGTATGTCGGTCTATTCCGAAATTGACCCCCTGCCCAACGGCATGTCGGTGATCCAGATTGGGCTCCTGGATTGGGAAATGGGCAAGAACTTCGCCGCCGACATGGCCGTACGTGGCGATGTCCGCGAAACCCTCTGCGCCCTCATTCCGATCCTGCAGGCGAAAGGTAGCGACGCCTTGGCCAAGAAGGCGGCCGCTGCCATCGATGCTATGGCGCCCCGCAACTGGTCGGCTACCCGCCAAGCCATGGGCGAGAGCGTCCTCGCCGCCAAGGACGTTAACCCCATCGACCCCAATTGGATGACTTGGCAGATGGTGGAGAACCTGCCTAGGAACGCGGTCATGGTCCATGAAGGCCTGACCACCACCTGGCAAATGCACAAGATGCTCGCCTACACGGATCGATACTCTTACCACGGCTTTGGTTCGGGCGGAATCGGCTGGGCCGTACCGGCAGCCATCGGCATTCAGCTGGCGGATCTGTCGCGGCCCGTTTGCGCGGTGATCGGCGACGGCAGCTCTATGTATTCGATCCAGGCGCTCTGGACAGCGGCGAACATGAAACTTCCTATGACCTACGTGATCTGTAACAACAAGTCCTATCGAATTATCAAGCAGCGCCTGAAAGCCTTCCACGGCAATGACCATTTCGTCGGCATGGACTTCAACGCACCCTATATCGACTTCGTCCAACTGGCGCACTCCATGGGCGTGACGGCGGAGCGTATCGAGGATCCAGCCAAGGTTGGCCCCGCGGTGAAGGCGGCCATGAACAACCCGGGGCCAAACCTCCTCGACATCGTTGTGGATGGATCGGTGTGAGCGGCGGTTCCCTCGACGGGATCCGCATAATTGATCTGACGTCGGTGGTGATTGGCCCCATCTGCACGCGCACGCTGGCTGACCAGGGCGCCGACGTGATCAAAGTGGAGCCACCTTCGGGGGATTTGCTTCGCAACCTGGCCAAGGGCGGTCGCAATCCCGGCATGCCAGGGAAGTTTTTGAACTTCAACCGCAACAAGCGCTCTATTTGCCTGGATTTGAAGAAGCCGGCGGGCGCAGATGCGGTGCGCCGGTTGGTGAAAACCGCGGATGTCTTCGTGTCCAACGTGCGCCCCTCCGCCCTAGCGAGGGCAGGCCTGGATTGGGACACCTTGCATGCCCTGAACCCGCGCCTGATCTACTGCGGCATCGTCGCCTTCGGAGAGGGTGGCCGCTACTACAATCAGCCCGCCTACGACCCAATCGTCCAAAGCCTGTCGGGGATTGCCGGAACCTTTGAGCGCGCCCATGGCAAACCGATTTTCGT
>CAZNWX010000536.1:0-1786 GCA_964576415.1 uncultured Magnetovibrio sp.
CCGTGAGCTGGTGGTTCAGGCTCTGGGTGTGCGAGCAGAACGCCGGGTGGAACTTGTCGTACCGGTGCGCGGTAACCGCCGTAAACTTGTTGACCACGCCATCGTAAACGCCAAGGAGGCCCTTACCCGCCGATTGGCCGAAAGCGCCTCCCAACGGAAACTTTTGGAAGGGCTGGCGGCGAAGTTCGATTTGGAGGCGGCGCCGGAGCGTATCGAAGTGTATGACAACTCCCACGTCGCCGGTGCCAAGGCGGTGGGCGCGATGGTCGTTGCCGGTCCGGAGGGCTTCAATCGCAGTGCATATCGCAAGTTCAACATCAAAGGCGCAAAGGGAACCGGCCCCCGGGAGAACGCGGAGGGTTTCAGCCCAGGGGATGACTACGCTATGATGCGCGAGGTTCTAACCCGTCGTTTCTCACGCGCCCTCAAGGAGGATCCCGGTCGCATGGGTGACCAATGGCCGGACCTGGTGTTGATCGATGGCGGCAAAGGACAATTAGGTGTCGCGGCAGAGGTTTTTGAGGAACTGGGCATCGAGGGCGTGAACCTGGCTGCCATCGCCAAAGGCCCGGACCGCGATGCCGGGCACGAGCGTATATTCCGGCCTGACCGAGCCGATCCCATCACCTTGCAAGCGCGGGATCCCGTATCTTATTTCCTCCAGCGTATCCGCGATGAGGCCCATCGGTTCGCCATCGGTGCCCACCGCAAACAACGCAGTAAAGCCATTGGGAAATCCATTCTGGATGAGGTGCCCGGCGTTGGCGCGCGCCGGAAAAAGGCCTTGCTGCATCATTTCGGGGACGCGAAGGCCGTCTCCCAAGCCGGGCGCACCGATCTTGAGGCGGTCGAGGGCATCAGTTCCTCGTTGGCTGTGAAGATCTACGACTGGTTCCACGCGGACGGATAGTTGCTTGCCGGGCGTGGTGACGTAGAATGCCATCGCATGTTGATGAACCTACCCAATATCCTGACATTTTCCCGGATCGTCGCCATCCCTATCATGGTGTGCCTGCTGCTGTTCGTCGCGGACCCGGCGGGCAGTTGGCTGGCTTTAAGCGTCTACACTTACGCCTGTATTACCGATTTCTTTGACGGATATTTGGCACGGGCGTGGCATCAGCAGTCCGCCTTCGGCAGATTTCTGGATCCCATCGCCGACAAGCTGCTGATTGCTAGCGTGCTGTTGGTTTTGGTTGGCATCGATCGTTTCCACGGAGTTACTGTGTTGCCGGCGGCAGTTATTCTGTGCCGGGAGATTCTTGTCTCGGGCCTACGAGAATTCTTGGCGGAGGTCCGCGTCAGCATGCCGGTCAGCAGCTTGGCCAAGTGGAAGACGTGCATTCAGATGCTAGCCATGGGGTTCTTGCTGGTGGGGCATAGCGGCCCAGACTTTGGTTCCGTTTCGACCTTGGAGATCGGCATTTACGGACTTTGGATTGCGGCATCACTAACTGTGATCACGGGGGGCGATTATCTGATAGCTGGGCTGCGTCATATTCGCGAAACCGATCAAGCGCCCGCCGGTCGCCGCCGCAGCACCGGTTCCGATGCCGATACCCAGGCCAGTTGAAATGAAGATTTTTGGTATTGTCGGATGGAGCGGTAGTGGCAAGACTACCTTGATGCGTCAGTTGTTGCCCGAACTGATCGGACGTGGCTCTCGTATCTCCACCATGAAGCACACGCACCACAACTTTGACATCGACAAGCCGGGGAAGGATTCTCACATGCATCGGGAGGCAGGCGCGCACGAGGTGTTGATCACTGGCGCACGCCGATGGGC
>CAZNWX010000537.1:0-1784 GCA_964576415.1 uncultured Magnetovibrio sp.
CCGTGAGGTCGGTGAGAAGGAGCAGAGGATGCTTGATTCGGCTGCCCGGCATTACGTCGTCAAATACAAGCGCTATCGGGACGAACTGCGCATCGACGACGGCCAAACGGAGGCCTGAAACAGATCAGGCGGTGAGGCCATCAAGTTCACGCCCTGGAACGGCAGCCATGAGGTTCGTTTGAAGGCGTCCAAACCCATGCGGCCTTATAAGATCCTACACAATACTGATAAATCAATCGAAGGGCATCTACAGATTTCGTCACCGGGGCGGCGATTCGCAACGCGTCAGGAATCATCTTTCCAGCGGTCCACCACGCCGACGTTCAAGTCAAACAGATCCAAAAGACGCCCGACGGTATGGTCGATGATGTCATCGATGGTCGTTGGCCGCGCATAGAATGCCGGCACAATGGGGGCGACCACAGCGCCCATCTCTGAGAGCTCTGTCATGGTTCGGAGATGACCCGTATGCAACGGTGTTTCGCGAACCGCCAGGACCAATCGCCGTCGCTCCTTCAGCACGACGTCAGCGGCGCGGCTGAGAAGCGAACTAGTCACACCGGTGGAAATCTCGCTCATGGTGCGTATCGAGCAGGGCAGGACGAGCATGCCGGTCGTCTTACACGATCCCGACGATATCGATGCTCCGACATCCCCAACGGCGTGGGCGACGTCGGCCAACTCACGCACGGTGGATGGCTTCATGTCCACTTCATAGCCCATGGTCATCTCCGCGGACTTGGACATGACCAGATGTGTCTCCACATCCGTATCGCGAAGCAATTGCAGGGCCCGGATACCGTAGACGACCCCAGAGGCGCCGGAAATTCCAATGATCAATCGTTGCGTTGCGTCGGCCATTCCACATGCCCCCTCGGTCAGGCGATCAATACACAATGGACGACCGCAGTCCGCAAGCGCTTTGCTTGCATTGGGAACATCCGACCCGCTAGGCCATCGACCCGCGCCGGTCGGGCGTCAATGCCGCTTCAGTCGTCCGTGGTCGACAGGATTCCGCTTGTCATGGATCGCGGGTCGCGGTCGCGCCAAGTACCGCTTTTCACTTGGTGGAAGAAGTCATCCACGAACTGATTGAACAACGCCGGCTCTTCTAAATTGCATGCATGGCCGGTTTGCGGCAGCAAGACGAGGGATGACGACGTTATGGTGCGCTTCATGAATAAACCAACATCCAGGCAAGGCTCATCCTCATCGCCGTTCAGGATCAAGGTTGGAACCTTCAGTGCGCGCATCGCCGCTTCCAGTTCGTACAGCGACGGGCGCTTGCGCTGCACGCCGCGCATGGTATTAGCGGAACCGAGGCCCGAGTGCTCACGAAGTTGTTGTTCGAATTCGGCCCAACCCCGGGGGTCCTTATTCTGGAGTTGTACGCGGGTCGGCCCAAGCGCATAATCCTTGCCAAAGGCGTCCATGCCGTCGTTTTCCATGCGTTCCGCTGCGGCCAAGGCTTCGCTTTCAAACTGTTCGCGAACCTCCTCGCCGGCGCCATACCCGCAGCCTGCGACAACCAGCGACGTCGCGCGGTCAGCGTAATGCAGTCCAAAGTGCAGGGTCGCGAAACCGCCCATGGAAAGTCCGACGATATGCGCCTTGTCGATTCCCAGACCGTCCAGAACCGCCAGAATGTCATCACGAGCATGGTCCTGGCTATACATATCCGCATCCGCAGGCACCTCTGACGGCGTGAAGCCGCGCGCCGCAAAGACGACACAGCGATAGCGTCGGGAGAAATAGCGTACCTGCGGTTCCCAACTGCGCACGTC
>CAZNWX010000538.1:0-1784 GCA_964576415.1 uncultured Magnetovibrio sp.
CCCGTGAGAAAATGCAATCGCTGGTGCTGGAGCTCTGGAAAGAGACTGGCAAGACGATCATCATCATCACCCACTCGGTTGAAGAGGCCCTGTTGTTGGGCGAACGCCTGTTCGTCATGGCGCCCCGACCCGGCCGAATTCACAAGGAATACAATCTGCCATTCGCCGAGCGCGGCCTCTCCGAAACCCTTCGCGAGATTAAGCAGGACAAGGAATTCAACGAGGTCCGTGAAGAAATCCTGACCATGATTTGGGATATGGAAGAGGAGATCATGGGTCGTGGTTGAGTGGCTTTCGGATAATCGCGCCGGGTTCGCGGCGGTCATCGTCCTCCTCCTGGTGGCGATGTTCATCTGGTCTATCGTCTTGGGACGCAAGCAGGCCGTGCTGACGGCCAAGGATGAGGTTTTCGGTGATCCCCAGCGGACCCGCGGCGGCTGGTATTGGGCCCTCTCCGGGGTCGCGACCCTGATGTTGATCTGGTTCTACTTCTCCTGGGGCATTGGACGCGCCTACTTTCCGATGGCCGCCAACGAGATGTGCCAAGTGGCCAAGCTGGAAGAAGTGGTCTCGCCCATCAAGGCGGCCCTCCCAATCGGCTCGCGCTATTACAAATCCACCCTTCTGGTGGCGCGCAATTCCGACCAGTTGGATACTGTCGAAGCGGAATTACCGACGGGCGCTTTCACCAGTCCGGAGCAGGCGAAGTTGAAGGCTTTGACCAGCAACGTACGAAGTCTCATCGTCAATTCCTCGGATCCAAAGAACCTCAGTCGGGAGGCGACTAAAAAGCTCGATCAACTCGTCTTCCAGTTAAATGCGCTCAGCATGGAACTTCGGGGCGGATTCGAAGGGTTTGCGCCGACGGCTAAAGCCCTAGCCCAACCCAAGTGGGGCACGACCCACGTGGAAATCCCCATTTTGCCAATTACCGCACGCGGCATGCTTTTTGATGGCGTCGCTACCAAAGCACGCGAGGTGGCGACCCTGTTCCGGAAAATCCGAAATCATCCGCCGGCCAACGTGACCATCATCGCCGACGTCAAGGCGCGGATTGCCAAGTTCAAGAAGGTGAACGCCGCCGGCAAGTTCGATAAGAAGACCGGTGCTGCTCGTGTCGCCTATGTAAAGGCCGTGGAGCGTATTTTCCGACGTCTCGATGACGGTACGATTTTTCCTGCCAATTCCCTGGATGGCGTCAATGGCGCCATTGCCGGATTGGATGCTGCCCGGGATCATGCCCGCGGTAGCCTCGGCACAATAGAGGCAATTTTCTTCCCCGGCATCGGCGTGGTCAAATCGCGGACCCAATGCACAGAACAGGGTTCCGCCCGATGGTTACCAAAGCCGACGGACGTGATCGCTACGTTCCTCAAACTGGCGAACCCGGATATCGAAGGCGGTGGCGGGTATAAGGGCGTGCCACTCTTGTGGTGGAAGTGGCTGCCGGTCGCTGACCTTGTTGATTTTTTGACGCCGGACTGGATCGCCGACCTGTGGCCTGGCGATTACGCGCGGCACGGAACAGACGGGACGATTTCGCCCAACTTCAAAGATAGGCTGCTCAATTTCGCGCGCGGTGACTTATATTTGGGATCGATCCCAGCGCTGGACGGGCACTTGTGGGATTCCGTGTTCCGGGTCCTGGTTGCTATGGGGCTGGGCATCTTTCTTGGTGTGCCCCTAGGGCTATTCATGGGGGTTTCCCGGTTCTTTAAATCGTTCTTCGATCCGTTGATTGAGCTTTACCGCCCCGTGCCGCCGTTGGCCTGGGCGCCTCTGAT
>CAZNWX010000539.1:0-1783 GCA_964576415.1 uncultured Magnetovibrio sp.
GAGGCCCGCGACAAGGTGCGCGACGAGCAGAAAATCTGATAGCCGACGCCGTTCACATCGATCAACGCCCAGTCGTCACCGAGTTCGTCGATAACGCCTTTCAAACGCCCAATCATGAAGCCGTCTCCATCGCCGCAGCGACGGCCCGTACGCGCCGATGCTGGGCATGGCAGATCGCAATCGCCAGCGCATCTGCGGCATCCGCCGACTTCACGTCGCAACCCGGTAAAAGGGTCTGAACCATCATTTGGATCTGTTCTTTAGCGGCGTGGCCACTGCCGACGACAGTTTTCTTGACGAGGTTCGGCGGATACTCGCCGACAGGAAGGCCGAATTCTGCGGGCACAAGCAACGCGATTCCCCGTGCCTGTCCAAGCTTCAGGGTCGAGGCCGGATTGGCGTTGACGAAGGTTTCCTCGACCGCAGCCTCATCCGGTTGATGCTCGTGGATAACGGAGGCCAAGCCGTCGCGAAGCTCCATCAAACGTTCTGCCAAGGGACGTTTCGCGTTGCTCCTAACAACTCCGTCGGCGATATGCGTCAAACGGTTGCCCTGAATCGCAATCACTCCCCAGCCGGTGTTGCGCAGTCCAGGGTCCAAGCCAATCAGGCGCATGGGGTTTTGGCTCCCAACGGGTTGATCCTCATGCGCTCAGGCGCTCAAGCACGTTATCGTCGACATCGAAATTAGCGGCGACGCGCTGCACGTCGTCATTGTCTTCCAATACATCAAGAAATTTCAACAAGGTGCCTGCCGTATCTTCATCAACCGCGATGGAGTTTTGCGGCTTCCAATCAAGTCGCGCGTCGTCGGGGTCGCCGAAGGCCTCCTCCAGCGAATCGCGTACGGTGGAAAAATCATCCGGTTCGCAGGTGATCTCATGGGTCTCATCGCCACTTTCGACGTCTTGCGCACCGGCTTCCAGGGCCACCTCGAACATTTCGTCAGCGCTTGCCTTGTCGGCACCGTAAACGATCAAACCGACGCGTTCGAACATGAACGCGACGGCCCCCGTCTCGCCAAGGGTCCCGCCGTGCTTTGAGAAGGCGGCACGCACTTCCGACGCCGTACGGTTGCGATTATCCGTCAGAGATTCGACGATCACCGCGACCCCGCCGGGGCCATAACCTTCGTAGCGAACTTCCTCATAGATAACGCTGTCGTCACCTTCGGCACGCTTGATGGAGCGCTGAATGTTGTCGTTCGGCATATTCTGCGCCTTCGCGGCGGCAATCGCCAACCGAAGGCGCGGGTTAAAATCGGGATCCGTTCCACCGCGTGCAGCGACCGAAAGTTCTTTGCCCAGTTTCGCAAATACTTTTGCCCGCTTGGCATCCTGTCGCCCTTTGCGGTGCATGATATTTTTAAATTTTGAATGGCCGGCCATGCCTCGATGCCTCTATATTCTGATTCTTATGTGTTGTCACATACCATATATGGGAAGCTAACACACGAGCGAGGATCTTTTGTAATGCCAGCGCAATATGGCAACAAAATGACAGAATGGGAAGGTGCGATCAGCGATCCTCAGCGCCTTTCTACGGGTTTACTCGCGGAGAGTCGGCCACCCAGTCGAACGGGCTCGATCCGCCGCGCGTGACCGGTAGAGTCATCCGTCTCGATAAAGGCCGCGCACAAGGTCGCATGACCTTCCGCAGGCTCCAGCGACCCCTGCGGCATCTTTGTCATAAACCGACCGATGGCCGCCTTTTTCTTCATCCCGATCAACGAGTCATAATCACCGGTCATCCCAAGGTCCGACATGTACGCGGTGCCACCCGG
>CAZNWX010000540.1:0-355 GCA_964576415.1 uncultured Magnetovibrio sp.
CATCCACTACGGGCTTCATCAGATAGGCCGTGTAAGATGTCGCGGCGGCAGCAACCAGCATGAAGATGACCGCCAGCACGATCCATCCGACGTAGCCGCGGATGCCATCGCGCCACAACCTGCCCATGAGATGGGTGGTTGATTTGGCCATGCCAGGACCCTGATTCATTTAATTCTTAAGCTCTTATGCCCGATCGAATGATGACGGACCATACCACGACGAAAGCCGGGGGACCAATCGTAGACACGTTCACTTGCCGGCCACGGTCATGCCATCGATGCGGAGTGTCGGTGCATTGGTGCCAAACTGGAAGATAAGATCGTCGGCCGGGACCAGGGCTTTGAACATGGCGTC
>CAZNWX010000540.1:365-1779 GCA_964576415.1 uncultured Magnetovibrio sp.
GATTTCCGGCGATGGTCAGTTCGCTAACCGGATAGGCGATCTCGCCGTTTTCTATCCAAAATCCATCGGCGCCGCGGCTGTAGTCCCCAGTGATCAGGTTCGCGCCCTGTCCCATAAGGCTCGTAACGTAGAGGCCCGATTTGATATCGGCTATTAATTCCGCCGGCGAGACGGGACCGGGTTCCATGTAAAGGTTGGTGGTCGCCGGCGAAGGCGGGGATGAGGTGCCGCGCGTGGCGCTGGCCGTACTTTTTAAACCTAGCTGGCGGGCTGGGCGCAGATCCATGATCCAAGTGATCAACGCGCCGTTCTCAATAATGTTCTTGCGGTAGGTGGCGAGGCCTTCGCCGTCGAAGGCCTTGGACCTGAGGCCGCGCGGCCGCAACGGATCGTCAACGATCGTGATCGCGTCGCTGAACACGGCCGTATCCATGCGGCCCTTCAGGAACGACGTACCGCGGGCGATGGAGGCCCCGTTCACGGCGCCGGCCAGATGCGCCAGGATTGATTGCGAGACGCGAGGGTCATAGACGACCGGCACTTGGGCGGAGGAGATTTTCTTAGGGTTTAGGCGCTTTACGGCGTTCTCGCCCGCCTTGCGTCCAATCTCCGCCGGATCGGGCAGGTCTTCGCCGTGGACTACGCTGGCCCAATCGTAATCCCGCTCCATGTCCGTCCCCTCGCCGGCCAGAACGGCAGCGGAGATCGCATGGGAGGACCGGAGACGGACCTTCGCGAAGCCGTTCGAGGCGGCTATAGCGATCCGCGAACGGCTCCAGCCAGCCTCGGCGCCTTCGGAATTGGTAACCCCCGGTACGTCGCGCGCAGCCGCTTCTGCGTCGCGGGCCCGGGCTTCTAGAACCGATGCGTCCGGCTCCATCGGATCGCATTCGTCAACGTCGGGCACATCGTTGGCCAGAAGGTCACTGTCGGCGAGGCCGCAAAATTCATCTTCGGGAACGACGCGGGCCATAGCGACGGCGCGCTCGACCAATTCATCGAGCGCTGCGTCCGAACAATCCGATGACGAGACGATCGCCTGACGCTTGCCGATCAGAACACGAAGGCCCAGGTCGATGCCCTCGGCGCGGTCCAGGTTCTCCGGTTTGCCTAGGCGGTAGGTCATTGCTACGGATGTGCCTTCTGCATAGACCAGATCGGCGGCGTCCGCGCCAGCGGTCCGCGCCTTGGCGATCACATCGTTCAAACGCTCCAGAAGGTTGGCATCCGATTGGCTCATGGCTGGTTCCTTATTGTATTGTCGAGATGCGCCTGCGAGGAGAGGCGTATTAGCGCTATGTAGCGCGCTGCGCCGTAGGTGCCAAGTAGACCGCACACCAAGGTGCCATATTCATGAAATGGGTAATCTTATTGAAATGATGCATAGAGCTACAAATTTCCAGTCTAGACAGTT
>CAZNWX010000541.1:0-229 GCA_964576415.1 uncultured Magnetovibrio sp.
CCCATGGCGCCAACGAATTGCCGATGGCGCAGATGATAATGATCAACGCGAAAGTACCCCTGATGGGTCGTTTCCTTGCGGATCAGATTAACGTCAGAGACGCTCAACGCAGGTTTCTTGTCCATGTGTCATATGTGCGGCGTCGGCTTGAGTTTGTCCAGGCAAACCCTACGGGCTACAAGTTTATCTCCATTGAACAACAGGAGCTTGCCCCCATGTCTGAACCCGT
>CAZNWX010000541.1:239-1774 GCA_964576415.1 uncultured Magnetovibrio sp.
CGGCGTTGCCACCGTCTCGATCAATCGCCCCAACGTTAACAACGCCTACAATGGTGAGGTCATTGATGCTCTTTTGAATGGTGCAAAAACATTGGGCGCCGACCCCAGGGTCCGGATGATCGTGCTTCGCGGAAAAGGTCGACATTTCCAGGCCGGCGCCGACTTGAAATGGATCAATGAAATCTCGGCACGCTCAGACGCTGACAATCTGGCTGTTTCAAAAAACACCACGGATGCAGTTCGGTTTTTGGATTTGTGCCCCAAACCGACGATCGCCTTGGTACACGGCGCATGCGTCGGCGGTGGTACAGGGATCGCGGCGGCCTGCGATATCGTCATCGCCTCAGAGGACGCTTTTTTCTCCATCGCTGAAGTTCGCTGGGGTCTGCACGCGGGTCCGATCCTGCCACAACTGGCGGCCGCCATGGGAACCCGCAATCTCCGTCGATACGCGATCACCGGCGAGCGCTTCGATGCGCCGACGGCGCAGGCTCTGGGACTGGTCCATGAAGTTTGTGCGACAGGCGAGTTGGACGCGGCCGCCGTCCCAGTTATCGATTCCATCTTGAAGAACGGCCCCAACGCCATTGCGGATACCAAGCAAATCATTTTCGATACTTCTAACCTGGCAATTGATGACGATCTGGCCCTGGAGCTCGCGCGCGATCACGCTAGAAAGCGACGCACCGACGAAGCTGCCGAGGGCCTCAGGTCCTTCAAAGAAAAGCGCAACGCACAATGGTACTTAGGTTCATGAACTGACCGCACGCCATCGATGCTTCAGCAAGCATTAGAAGCACCAATCAGAGACGTACGCGCAATATCTGCCCGTAACAAAACATTATTGCTACCGGTGGGCTTACTCAGAACCTAGCCGCGCATATCGATTTTCCCGGTTGCGAAAAGAATATCAAACCCCCGTCTGTTCTCTGCTCTATCTGCATGAAAAACATTTTCGTCACGTGCAATTACCTATGATGAATTGCACTCGAACCTAGCTTTCCCCTAAAATTAATTTTCTCCATGCCCTAAATGACGAGGCACTTAATGCCAGACAGTAACTCCACCAACGCAACAGTAGCGCCGACCCATGAGATTGGAGATTGGATCGCGTCCTTCGATGGCGCCGAATTGGGCGCAGTCCCCATCCGTTGGGCGAAACACTGCCTCTTAGACTGGCTCGGTGTCACTCTAGCCGGCTCCAACGACCCATTGGTCGATATTCTTGTCGATGACGCAATTTCCACGGGCGAATGAGGGCAATCGCCCCTTGTCGGCCGCCATACCCGTACCACTCAAAGCTTCGCCGCCATGATTAACGGTGCGGCCTCACACGCGCTCGATTACGACGATGTCAATAAGCGTCTACATGGCCATCCAACCGTTCCCGTCGTACCAGCGCTCTTGGCGATAGCGGAGCAGAATGGAGCTTCAGGCCGGGACCTATTAGAAGCCTTTTGTGTAGGTTATGAAGTGGAATGCCTGATTGGCGAAATGATGGGTTTGGCCCACTATGATCATGGCTGGCATGCTAC
>CAZNWX010000542.1:0-1769 GCA_964576415.1 uncultured Magnetovibrio sp.
GGGACCCCGTGGACCATCTGGGGTGATCCCCACACACTCCCCTCTCTTTAGCGTCTTGAGCATGCCACGAAGCGCCGATGCGCCACCCTTCGAGGTCGAGCCCGCAATTGTATTGATCCCGAAATAGCTGATGACCTTGGCAATCAACTGCCCGTCCCGGTGTTGTGAGATCAGCAGGTGTATCTGCTCGCCGCGAAGCCACGTGTAGGGCATCATGAGAATGCGCCCGTGCCAGATACTGACAATGAAGGGTTGGCCTTCGCGGCGCAGTTTCCGAATAGTCTCGTCGCCGACGACCTGCCAACTCCCGGTGGCGTGAACCAATCGGATATATTGCGCACCAAGGCAGCACGCGACTTTTTGAACCGTATCGGATTTCAATATGGCTTTCAACGGCATGGCGACGCGCTCGTTCTGAACGACCTAAATTTTGGCTGCAACCGGCACCGATTCACTCTTTGTCACCGGGCCCAACTCGTCGTCGAATTGCATGTCATAAAGGGTTTTGTAGGAACCGCCCAGTGCCATCAAATTCGCATGGTTGCCCTGCTCCACAATTCGGCCGTTGTCGACGACGAAAATGATATCCGCGTGGGTCACGGTGGATAGGCGGTGAGCAATTACCAGGGACGTTCGGCCCTCCATCAAGGTATCAAGCGCCGCCTGGACATGGCGTTCTGATTCCGTGTCCAAGGCTGACGTGGCCTCGTCCAGCAACAAAATGGGGGCAGCTTTGATCATGGCCCGTGCGATCGCCAGGCGTTGGCGTTGACCGCCGGACAATTTCACGCCTTGCTCGCCGACGATGGTGTCATAGCCGCCGGGGAGTTCCATGATGAAGTCGTGTGCGGCCGCATGCCGCGCGGCGGTTTTGATCTGTTCCCGCGTTGCGTTGGCGCGCCCGTAACCAATGTTCGCGGCGACGGTGTCGTCGAACAGGGTGATTTCCTGACTTACCAGGGCCATGTTTTGAAACAAGGATGTCGTGGTGACGTCACGGACATCTTGGCCGTCGATACGAATGACGCCGATATCGACATCGTAGAAGCGCGGAATTAGATTGAGGATTGTCGATTTGCCGGCTCCTGACGGACCAACCAATGCGACTTTCTTGCCGGCCGGGACATTGAGAGAAATGTCGGTCAGGGCCGATTTGTTCGAGGTATAGGAAAAGGAAACCTTCTCGAACGTGATCTCACCGCGAATACGCTCAATGTCGCGCGCGTGAGGTTTATCGCGAATCGTCGGTTCTTGATCGAGCAGCCAATACAAGCGATCAGCACCGGCCAACCCGGTCTGAATGTTGGCATTCAATCCGGCTAGCCGCTTCATCGGATCGTAAGCCATCAGCAACGCAGTGATGAACGAGAAGAACGTTCCCGTTGTCGTAGCGCCTTCGATCACGCGCAGGCCGCCGTAAATGATAACGACAAAGACGGCGACACCGCCCAGGAACTCCATAATCGGTCGCGCCATGGTCTGGATGCGCGCGGCCTTCATGTTGAGGACCCGAATGGTTTCCACGTTGTCGGCAATGCGGCCCGCCTCATAGCGCTCCATCCCGTAGGCCTTGATCATTCGGATGCCTTGAAAGGTTTGATTGAGAATCGTCAGGAATAGGCCGATTTCCTGTTGCGTGTTTGCCGTCACCTTACGCATGCGTTTTCCGATCCTGACGATCGGGTAGACCGCGATGGGAAACACGAAGAATGTGATAAGCGCCAATTCCAGGTCTTGTAAGAACATGACGTAGACCAGACCAACAAGCG
>CAZNWX010000543.1:0-1760 GCA_964576415.1 uncultured Magnetovibrio sp.
CAAAAGGCGTTGTCTCATCTAGCGGAGCGGGGCGCGGTGGTGCGCCGCCACGGGTCGGGCACTTTCGTTGCCGACAGTCCGACGCAATTGAATGAACTCTGGCATTTCCGGTTCCTTGCCCCTGACGGCAAGAGCCTGTTGCCCGTATTTACGCAGGTCACCAATGTAGCCAAGGTGGCGACGGGTGGTCCCTGGACGGCGTTCTTGAGTGAGGAGGAATTCCATATCCGCATCGACCGCGATATCGATGTGAACCACGAGTTCCGCGCCGTCTCGCGGGTCTATTTGCCGGGTGCGCGGTTTGCCAAGCTGTTGGACGACCGCGCCGCGAAGGTCGATAACTTGAATATCCGCACCCTGTTGCGAGAACGCTTTGATGCGCCGACGCTGCGCGTGGTGGAGCAAGTGGGGGCGGAAACCATGCCGGATGACGTGACCGATGACCTCGAATTGGATCAAGGTATCAACGGCCTTGTCTTGCATATCCAGGGTTTTGGGTTTCGCGACACGCCCTTAAGCTATCAGGTTGTATATGTGCCGCCGAATGCTCGAAAACTGGAAGTGCAGCCGAAGCTGCCGTAGAGGAGGAGACGAATATGCCGCATTCCACCTATATGCCCGAAAAAATGGGGTCCGCCGCAGTCAGCCCCGCCGGGGCCTTCGACGCTGGCTCCTTCCAGGAATTCACGGTCATCTACACGGCCGGTTATTTCGGCATCGACGATACGGGGTCGATTAAGGTGGTGCACCGCTTTGCTTCCGACATGGGCCGACCCCAATTCACGGACCCCACCGCGCCTAACTACACCAGCGTGGAGGCCTCCAACGGCGCCGTGTTGCATGTGGAATACGACATGAAGCGCAACATCCGGCCCTGGGATAAGACGCTCTATATCAAGGTGGTGCGGGGCTTCCTGCGCGAGGGCGATCAGATTATCATCCGCTTTGGCGACCGCCGACAGGGTTCGCCTGGAATTCGGCTCCAGACTTTCTGCGAAAATACCTTCGAATTTCGGGTCTTGGTCGACGCGATCGCCACCTACAACTACGTGGAATTGCCCGAGCAACCGGAGATCGCCATCATCGCGGGCCCGCCGGTTCTGTGGAAGGCGATTGCGCCTACCTGCCGCACCGCCGGCCAGTCGTTCCGACTGTGCCTGAAAGGCGAGGACCGTTGGGGCAATCCCAGCAGTCAATGCACGGAGACCTTCCAGGTTTGCGCGAACATGTCCGTCGATGGCCTGCCGGACAGCGTTACATTCACGGAGGGAGATTTCTCTCTGATCCTTGAAGACCTCTGCTGTCCCAAGACCGGCGACCTGGTCATCGAATTGATGGACGCGGACGGCAATGTCGTGTGTCGTGCCAACCCGATGCGCGTTGTCGAAAACACCGCGCTACTGCCCTACTGGGGCGACCTGCATGGTCAGTCGGAAGAGACCATCGGCACCAATTCGGCCCGCGACTTCTATGATTTCGGTCGTAACAAGGCTTTCCTGGACGTTTGCGTGCACCAGGGCAACGACTTCCAGATTACCACAGAGTTCTGGGAGCACCTGAACGAACTATCGGCGGAATTCAATGAGGACGGCCGGTTCACCGTGTTCCCGGGCTGGGAGTGGTCGGGGAACACAGGCCTTGGTGGGGACCGCAACGTGCTTCATATGCAAGAGGGGCGGCAGATCCACCGCTCTTCCCATGCCCTGGTCAACGACCTCTCCGATGTGACTACCGATTCCAATTCTGCCGCCGATCTGTTC
>CAZNWX010000544.1:0-1760 GCA_964576415.1 uncultured Magnetovibrio sp.
CTTTGCCCTGGACCGCAAGATCAAGCGTGTTGTCGGTCGCTTCCAGATTGCCTTGTTCGTGAATTCGGTAGACGGCCGCTAGTTTCACACCCAGTCCGATTTGCACGCCTGTCGGCACTATCGTTCCCGCATCGGACGACGTCGTGCCGACCCGGCGCAGGTCCTGATAGATCAGGTCGTGAAATTCGGTCCGCCGGCGCTGGAAGGCTGTCGTGTTCATGTTTGCAAGGTTGTTAGATACAACCTCCACGTTGCGTTGTTGCGCGAGCATGCCCGTCGCTGCAATATCAAGTGATCTCATTTTCCCGTCCTTTCTTTTATTCATATGCGTCCCAACGTCTTGATAGGGCCGTGATTAGACTTGAACTTGTGAGAGATCGCGGATCATCTTTTTCATGCGATCATCTTCCTTTTCGACGAACCCTTTGACAGCGTCGTAGGCGCGATGGACCTGGATCATTCGGGACATTTCAATGACCGGCTGAACGTTTGAGCCTTCCAGCATGCCTTGCGCGACCATTGGATTTTCGACCGGTGTTCCCGTGTCTTCGGTGTCATAGAGACCACCCGCGCCAGGGCGCAGGCGATGCTCATCGTCGAATTTGACGACGGCGAGTTTTCCGAGAACTCCGTTCTGCGTGGAAACCGTTCCGTCGCGGCTGACCGAGATCTTGGTGTCACCAGGCGCTAAGAAGAACGGCTGACCACCGTCAGAGAGCACCGGGTCTCCAGAAGCCGTCACAAGTTGGCCACCCTCATCAAGTTTGAACCGTCCGTTTCGGGTGTAATTGTTTCCCGTATCGGTCTGAACGACGAAGTAACCTTCGCCTTCCAAGGCGACGTCTAGGGGGTTGCCGGTTTGCTCCAGGGGGCCGTTACTCAAATCGCGCATCGTGGCGATGTCACGGACGTAGGAGACTTTGTCGCCAAGAATTCTCTCTCCGCCGCGGCTTTTGACCAGATGCTCGACGAACATCATGCGTTCGCCTTTGTAGCCAGAGGTGTTCATGTTGGCGATGTTGTTAGCCACAATATCCATCTCTCGTCTTAGTGTTGTCTGACGCGATAGCGCCACTAATGTCGGTGTTTCCATAATTCCACTTCCCAATGCCGTTCCACACGGTCCCGACCGAGATTATGCACGCACTGTGCCAAAAAATAATTTTACTTTGTGTTCAGTGTGTTAATGGAGATTCAGGCAAATGATAGGTGGGCACAAATGGGAATAGGAGTAATCCCTACCAGGCAGGATCTGCCGTCAAAGTGGAAACAGCCGCAGGGATGTTCTGTTGCTCATAACAGCCCCGATTTGGTACCCTGGGAACGAATCGATTCGCCGATGCCGTTTTTTCTAATCATGAAGAAATGCGGTATGGGTGGATTGGTCCAAAGTATCGAGCGTACGCAACCAAACAGCGGCTTCAATCTGTTGTTAATGAAAATTTTCTATGATCCGAGTTTACAATTTTCGACCCCCGTGGATTGGGTCGGACGGTAGGCGCGCATGGCCGAAGAAGAAGACGATGCCGACGCCGTAGGTGACGAGGGCGATGGCGATGGCGGTGAGGCTTCCGGCGGCGGTAAGAAGAAGATCATCATTATCATCGCCTTGGCCTTTCTTGTTATCGTAGGCGGGGTGGCGGGCGCTTACTTCATGGGGCTACTGGATCCCGTGATTGAAATGATTGTTGGGCCCGAGGACGCCGCGGAAGGCGAAGAGGGTGGCGAGGAATGCGAGGAAGGCGAGGAAGGCGATTGTG
>CAZNWX010000545.1:0-1759 GCA_964576415.1 uncultured Magnetovibrio sp.
CCACCGATATCCGGATTACATCCAGCCACGTTCTTTGTAGTACTTTATGGGACCGTCGTGCAGCGGCGCGGAAAGCGCGCTTCTCCCTATGCAGGGACTATCCCTAGGAAAACTGTGCACCCATCCGGCAGCGTGTGACAAGGGTTTGCTGCGCAGAGGCGGGGCGATCCCAGATCATGGCGAGGCGGGTCCGCATTATTCTTTGACCTCCGCCAAGGCCACGTCCACGGCCTTTCCCAATTTCTTCACCAATTCATCAAGCTCATCAAGCGTGATAATAAACGGCGGCGCCAGTAGGACATGATCGCCCTCGGCGCCATCTACGGTGCCACCACCGGGATAGCAGATGAGACCTTCGCGCATGGCCGCGGCTTTGATCTTGGTGTGCAGTTTCTTGGCCGGATCGAAAGCCTTTTTGGAGGCCCGGTCGGCCACAAATTCGATCCCCAAAAACAGTCCCCGCCCCCGGATGTCCCCGACGTGCGGATGATTACCGAATCGCTCGTTCAGTTTGGTGTCCAACTGTTCGCCAAGTTCGCGCACATCCGCCAGAAGGTTCTGGTCTTTGACCTTGCGCTGCACGGCCAGGGACCCAGCGCAGGCTGGGGGGTGGCCCATGTAGGTATGGCCGTGCTGGAAGAGGTTGGAGCCCCGCTGGAACGCTTCCAACACCTTGGTGTTGACTATGGTAGCGCCAATCGGTTGGTAGCCGGCGCCCAACCCTTTTGCGACACAGATGATGTCAGGCGAGATGCCGTCTTGCTCGCAGGCGAACAAGGTCCCCGTTCTGCCCATGCCGCACATGACCTCATCGAGGATCAACAGCACGCCATGTCGACCGCAAATCTCTCGGACGCGTTTGAAGTAGCCGGCCACGGGCGGGATCACACCGGCCGTCGCACCACCCACCGTTTCGGCGATGAACGCGGCGACGTTCTCCGGGCCGAGACGTTGTATCTCCGCCTCCAACTCGTCAGCCATTCGGTGTCCGTATTCCTCCTCCGATTCATCGTCACTACGGCCCCGGTAGGCATAGCACGCCGAAATGTGCGACACCTCGGTCAGGAGTTCTTTGAACGGCTCACGCCGCCACACATTACCTCCCACAGAGAGCGCACCCAACGTGTTGCCGTGATAGCTTTGCTGTCGAGCGATAAACTTATTGCGGGACGGCTCACCGATCTCCAGGAAATACTGGCGCGCCATCTTAAGGCCAGCCTCTACCGCTTCCGAGCCCCCAGACACGAAATAGACGGCACCGAAACCATCCGGCGCTTGCTCGATCAAGAGGTCCGCCAACTCCTCTGCCGGGCCAGACGTGAAGAAGCCCGTATGCGCGAAGGCCAAGGTGTCCAGTTGATCCTTGATCGCTTCGATGACGTCTGGGTCGCCGTGGCCCAGACAGGAAACGGCGGCGCCGCCCGAGGCATCCAGGTAGCGCTTGCCGTCGGCATCGATGAGATACACGCCCTCACCGCCGACTGCGCGGGGCATATCCTTGCCCAGTTGACGATGAAAGACGCGGGATTGGTCGTTCATGAGCGCAGTTCTCCTAATTCGATCCAACGATTCGGGATTTGATTCCAATAGGCATCGAAATACCGGAGCTGACGCTCAGAATAGCGGATCGCCGACATTGCGCGAACAAGGCGGGGCATGGTGTAGAGTTGAATACCCGCTTTGTTCGCCAACGTGCACATCGATTTCAAAGCCACCCGTAACAAGACGTACCGGGTCGCCAACTGCCATTGCGAGCTAT
>CAZNWX010000546.1:0-1750 GCA_964576415.1 uncultured Magnetovibrio sp.
GCAGCACGGATCACGACCGCTGCGTTGGTCGTTAGTCGCATGTCTTCCGCCCGATGCAGATAATGCACTTCTTCAACAATCACCCCATCACGATCCAAAAAAAGAGCCGGTCGCGGCTCACCTGAAACAGCGCGGACCTGCTGACACCAGACACCGTCGTCACCAACGAAAGGCGGATGTAGTAGAGCGGAGACGTTAGCCATTCGAAATCCTTGCTTGCCGGTTGCCGCGCCGAAGCGCCATGCTAATATCCCGTGAAGGGAAAGGTGCTGATCACCGCGCCAAGAGATGATGCCGCCATGACTTCACCGGATCATAAACTGCCCGAAACTAGCGAAAAATCCACCGGAAATCTTGCGGGATGCTGGGTCCGGTGGTGCCTGCTGGCGTTCGGATGGGCGAACGTTGGCTTAGGCCTCGTCGGTATCTTCATTCCCGGACTTCCCACCACAATCTTCCTGATCGTCGCCTTTTGGGCCTTTTCCAAAAGCTCGGAGAAGTTCCAAAACTGGTTATGGTCCCATCCCAAACTTGGACCGCCTATCCGCGCTTGGCACACGCACCGTGTGATACCGGTCCGCGCCAAGATCTTCGCCGCGGCGATGATGACCTTCAGCTTCGTCTATGTCGCGACGTTCATAGCTGAAGATTGGATCCTGCCAACGGTCCTGGCGGGGGTCATGATCCCCGCCGCCACCTATGTGTTGACCCGAGCCAGTGCACCGCCCCACACCATGGCTTCGGATAACGCCACTCGGGAAGAGGGATCGGGCTAGACTACTTTGCCTTCGGCCCAGCGCAGGCCGACAACGCCGAGGATGACTAACGCAAGGGACACCGCCTTGATCGCCGTCATCGGTTCCTTGAACAGAAAGATCCCGGCGATGGAAACCAGTGCCATCCCGGTCCCCGCCCAGATGGCGTAGGCCATCCCAACATCAAAACTTTTCAGACACAAGGCGAGAAACCAAAGGCTAGCGCCGTAGCCGACCACGACGATGATACTCGGGATTAGAATAGAAAACCCATTCGACATCTTGAGTGCGAGGGTGCCAACCACTTCACTCAGAATGGCCAGAGCGAGAAGAAACCAGGGCATGACGAAACCTTTCCTTGGAGTTATTCGGCGAATACTTAAGGGCGCTAGCCGGATCCGACAAGCTTCATTAGATTGCTGCATATGACCGGTACGATTTTCCATCTCTGTTTGGCCATGGGTCTGTTTGTCGCGATCTATCTGGCCATGTCTGACCGGCCATTAAGAACCACCGCGATTGACAGGATTTCGGATCCCCGTGTTCATCGGTATCTATTGTCTGATATCGCCAGTCACGCTGGCTCAGGCCATTCAGGCATTCCTAGCGGCGCGCGTAGTCTAGATGTTCATCACAAAGACGGCCCTAAAATACAAATCGCTTTCGTTAATGATATTGGCCACGTCATCAATCAACGAAGCTTACGGAAAACTGGGGACGCTATGCAGGAAACCATCGATCAGCTCTTCAACATGTTGCAAATCGATCCCAATTCTATCGAAGCGATCCCGCTCAACATTAAGTTAATGCAGTTCGATTAACCTCCTAAATTCCAAACAATGCGTCCGTATAAAAAGGAAATTTTGCCGTCCCGGATAGGTCGTGATAAGACGTCTTCCGCCGATCCACCTGCCATGGGAGACCCCGCGTGAGCGCCGCATCATCCTCGTCCAACCCCCCCCCCCCCCCGGGAATAACAGGTTTTGGCCCCCGCA
>CAZNWX010000547.1:0-359 GCA_964576415.1 uncultured Magnetovibrio sp.
CCTTTCGGGCCGAGGATCTTGCCCAGCTTACCGACCACGGCCATCATATCCGGCGTGGCGATGCAGCGATCGAAATCAATTTCGCCTTTCTGCACCAATTCGGCCAGGTCATCGGCGCCGACCAGCTCGGCGCCAGCTTCCTTGGCGGCTTCGGCCTTGGCGTCCTTAGCGAACACGGCGACACGTAGCGATTTGCCAGTGCCGTGTGGCAAAGACACGGTGCCGCGGACCATCTGGTCCGAATGGCGCGAGTCGACACCTAGGTTCATGGCGATTTCAACGGTTTCATCGAACTTCGTGTCGGCGGCCGCGTCCTTGACGATCTTGACCGCATCGCCAACGGCGTAGAATGAGTCGCG
>CAZNWX010000547.1:369-1744 GCA_964576415.1 uncultured Magnetovibrio sp.
AAACGTTTCCCCTTGGTAGCCATTATGCGCCCTCCACTTCGATGCCCATGGAGCGGGCAGAGCCGATGATCATCTTGCAGGCTTGGTCCACGTCCGAGGTGTTCAGGTCGGCTTTTTTCAACTCGACGATTTCACGAACCTGGTTCATGGTCACCGAGCCCACAACTTCCTTACCCGGATCCTGGGCGGCCTTCGGTAAGCCGGCTGCTTTCTTCAGGTAGTAGCTGGCCGGGGGCGTTTTGGTAACGAAGGAAAAGGTTCGGTCCGCATAGGCCGTGATCACGGTCGGGATCGGAATACCCTGCTCCATGTTCTGTGTCGCTGCATTGAAGGCTTTGCAGAATTCCATGATATTCAAACCGGCCTGACCCAGGGCGGGACCGATCGGCGGCGACGGGTTGGCTTGTCCTGATGGTACCTGCAACTTGATGTAACCTGAAACTTTCTTTGCCATACTCTTTCCTCAGTCTAAGATTTAATTCGATCGTCGCTGCGACCCTTCTGAGTGCGTGGTGCGACCGATGGCGTGGCCTCCCACACGGGCCGGCGGATGCCGGCGTATTTTTAGAGTTTCTCTACCTGCGAATACTCGAGTTCGACAGGTGTGGCGCGCCCAAAGATGGACACCGCCACTTTCAGTCGACTGCGCTCATCGTCCACATCCTCAACCAGACCATTAAAGGAGTTGAATGGACCGTCGCAAACACGGACCTGCTCGCCGATTTCGAAGGTGACGGACGGCTTCGGCCGTTCGACCCCCTCTTGCACCTGGAACAGGATGCGTTCGGCTTCGTTATCGGTAATAGGCGACGGCCGTCCCTGGCCACCAAGGAAATCCGTTACCTTTGAGGTGTTCTTCACAAGGTGCCAGGTCTCGTCCGTCAGTTCCATGCGAATTAAGACGTAGCCTGGGAAGAATTTCCGTTCGGAATTGACCTTGGCACCGCGGCGCATTTCCACAACTTCTTCGGTAGGCACCATTACCTGATCGACCACGTCTTCCATGCCCAATTGGCGCGCTTGTTCTTCAATGGATTGGGCGACCTTTTTCTCAAAGCCTGAATAAGCATGAATGACGTACCAGCGCATGGCCATTGGACTATCCCCCTAGTCCGAGGATGCCCCGGACCCCCATCTGCAAAAGCCAATCGACCAGCATAAAGAACAACGCGGATATAAACACGAACACGAACACCATAACGGTCGAAATGCTCGTTTCCTTGCGCGATGGCCACGTCACCTTGGCCGCCTCCTGACGAACCTGCTGGACGAATTGTGCGGGATTGACTTTGGCCATAAATCTGTTTCCTGCTAGAGCGCCATCAAATCCAAGAACGAAGGACTGAATTGGCAGGGGCACCAGGGTTCGAACCCG
>CAZNWX010000548.1:0-1743 GCA_964576415.1 uncultured Magnetovibrio sp.
CGTCAACGATCACGGTGACATCGATATTGATGGCATCGCCATCCTGCAGGCGCCTGTCACCGGGAATGCCGTGGCAAACGACGTGGTTAATAGACGTGCAAATGGACTTGGGGAACCCCCGATATCCCAACGGCGCCGGCACCGCGCCGCGGTCAACAATGAATTGGTGGCACATCTTGTCCAATTCTTCAGTGGTGGTGCGCGGCTGCACGTGGGGCGTGATGAAGTCCAGGCATTCGGCAGCCAGACGACCGGCGCGACGCATCCCCTCGTAACTCTCGGGGCCGTGAATTTTGATGTGCCGGCCATCGCGGCCCAGCGTCCGGGTAATCAGGTCTTCTTGCATCACGAGATTATGCCAGTAATTGGACCATTTTGCCTAGCGCAGTCCGCCCCCAACACCCTGGTAGATAAGTGCGTCAGCCGAGAAATTCCACCGGCTTGGCAACGTTAATCTCCTTTGGGGTAAGCTTGCAATTGAAGGCGACCACCTCCACGCCGGACTTGCGGGCCTTGTCCAAGGCTTCGCCATAGGTAGGATCGATATCCCGGGCAATGGCCATGCTGTCGGCGTCGCCGCGTTGAAGCAGATAGAACATGACCGCCCGGTGGCCTTCCTTGACCATGTCAGAAAGCTCCGCCAGGTGCTTGGCACCACGCGCCGTTATGCCGTCTGGAAACTCGACCGGCGCGCCCTTGGTCAGATCGCGACGCATGGTGACGTTTTTGACTTCCACATAGCAATTCCGACCGTCCGCCATCTCCAGCAACACGTCGATGCGAGAGTTATTGCCGTATTTCACCTCACGTCGCAAGTTGTCGAACCCCGTGAGAGACGGCACCTTGCCAGCCACAATCGCCTCTGCGACCAGGGTATTGGGATGCTGAGTGTTAATCCCCACAAGCGATCGCTTGATTTGGATCATCTCCCACGTAAACTTGAGTTTCCGGTCCGGATTCTTAGCCGGACTGAGCCAGACCTCGGCGCCGGGTTCATCAACGCTGATCATGGATCCGGAATTGGCGCAATGGGCGGTCACCACGTCGCCATTTGCCAACGTGACGTCAGCCATAAAACGCTTATAGCGTTTGATCAATTGACCTTTAATCAAAGGAGCGTGAAATTTCATGCTTCCTCTTAGACGTCTCGACGGCAGCGGGCAAGCGGGCGTTTGCAAATTGATCCCCCGCCCGCCGTTGGCGACCCGACATCGCACATTTCCACATGTCGCGGCCGCATGATTTATCCTTAGGTCCCTACCGGATGATTGAATGAGCCATTTAAAAGACGGCCGTCTGGGGCCATCATGCTCCTGCCCTGTTCGTTCCGGAGCGGGACAAGTTGAGGCCGCCTACGCGAACCGTCCAACCAAGTGCCGAAGCTACACCTGTATCCTTAGGCGCCAGGTTAGCAACGCCATCACCCGCATTGCCTAGGCTCACGGATTCGTTGATGGCCTCAAGATCCTCATTCATCTCATGGACTCCATCCCGCAGAAGATCACGGACACGAGTTTCCATAAGATGAATTTTCGCGATTTCTGCCGCCGGTTCGCCTGCGCTGCGCTGTCACGGATCAAGTCCGCCGACGGCTTCTCCGGGCTGGAACAAACATTGGTTTCCATCGCCTTCGCAGTTATCAAAATTAACAACCGGGATTTCCGTCAGACTAGCCGGCTGGACGATTTTGAAGACCTGCTGATGATTCAAGGCCACTGGAATCCGGCGCCACGACCGCGCAAC
>CAZNWX010000549.1:0-1742 GCA_964576415.1 uncultured Magnetovibrio sp.
GAACGGCCGGGTTCGCGCCAATTCGGATGTAGCCACCCGCCTGATGGAGCCCGCCGCGGCCGTGGAGGCCGGCGCCATGGCGCTGTTTGGTGAAAAATACGGCGATGAAGTTCGAGTTGTATCGATGGGGGATGCGGACGCAGACAAGGCTGGAGGTGTCTACTCGACGGAATTGTGCGGCGGCACGCACGTGCGCCGGACTGGCGACATCGGGTTGTTCAAAATCGTATCCGAAAGCGCCGTGGCGGCTGGCGTCCGCCGCATCGAGGTGGTCACGGGACATGCCGCCGAGACCCACATGCGTGCCCAGGACCAAGCCCTTCAAGTGGTAGCCAGCATCCTTAAAGCGTCCCCGGATCAGGTGGGAGAACGCGTTGAGAGCCTGGTCGAGGATCGCCGACAGTTGGAACGCGAACTTCAGGATGCGCGCCGGCAGTTGGCGACCGGCGGCGGCGGTTCGGCCAAGCCGGAGGCTAAGAACGTGGGCGGTGTAGCATTCGCCAGCAAGTTGCTCGACGGCATGCCAGCGAAAGAACTGAAGAGCCTGGCTGACGATATGAAGGGGCAAGTGGTCTCCGGCGTTGTTGCCGTAGTCTCTAACACGGACGGCAAGGCCTCGTTGGTTGTGGGCGTGACTGACGATTTAATCGATCGCTTGAGTGCCGTTGATCTGGTTCGTGTTGGATCGGCTGCAGTCGGTGTCAAAGTTGGTGGCGGCCGTGCCGATATGGCGCAGGCTGGGGGGCCGGACGGCGCCCAAGGACAAGCCGCCTTGGACGCGATTGAGGCAGCATTGAAGGCCATGGATTGATCGTTAAGGTCTGCGGGGAACTGACAGAAACCTAGGTATCCTGTCAGACCTTGCTCCGGGCGTCGGCGAAGCATTTCTCCGTCGTCTCGCCCAGTGCCCGTTTTAAGATGGAGACGAATTGGCGTTGGCTTTCTTAGCATTTGCGTTGGCCATAGCTATCAATGCCTATTTTCAAAAGATCGCCGATCCGGAGGATATCGCCTTTCCCTTAGATTTTAGCTTCAACATCAGCCATATCGTTGTGGTGGTCATTGCGGCGGCTTTCGAATTCGTCTGGTTGGTCAACCATTCCTATGTTTTCCTGGTCGTAGCTGGGATGGCTATGCTATTCCTCGTCCTCGCCTTGATGGTGCTGCGCCATCCTGATACGGATCATATTGCGCTGGTGAATTATCCCAGGGCTCACCTGACCGGCGCCGAATAGGCTTCAGGTCCGCGACCAAGACGAATAGACGAGGATTTCCATGGATAAGCGCTTTACGGGGACGGACAGCTACGTCGCGACGGAAGACCTGATGATCGCGGTGAACGCCGCTGTGGCGCTGGAGCGGCCGCTCCTGGTGAAAGGGGAGCCAGGTACAGGTAAGACCGTGTTGGCGCATGAAATTGCTGCGGCCTTGAATCGCCCGCTAATCCAATGGCATGTGAAATCGACGACCAAAGCCCAACAGGGCCTGTACGAATATGATGCCGTGGCGCGGCTCCGTGACTCGCAGCTCGGTGACGAACGGGTCCATGACATTAAGAATTACATTGCCCAAGGCAAGCTCTGGGAAGCCTTCTCCGCGGACGTGAAGCCAGTTCTGTTGATCGATGAGATCGACAAAGCTGATATCGAGTTCCCAAACGATCTCTTGTTGGAATTGGATCGAATGGAGTTCCACGTCTACGAGACGAGGGAGACCATTGTCGCCAAAGAACGCCCCATCGT
>CAZNWX010000550.1:0-1740 GCA_964576415.1 uncultured Magnetovibrio sp.
CAAAGCATTCGATGGAGGCACGGAAATCGCATTGCATCAAGGTCACCTGATGAATGGCCATCCGTTCCATGGGCAGCACCGCCTCAGGCATTTCAGAAAGTCGCTCGTCCACCAGTGACATCGAACACCTGTCCCGTGGTGAAGGAACAGAGAGGGCTCGCGACCCAGGCAGTCATGGCGGCGATCTCGTCCAGGGTACAGAACCGCTCCATAGGAATGAGCGCCTTCTTCTCAGCGATATATTCAGGCGTCATCTCCTTGAACAGCTCCGTTTCCGTGATTGCCGGCGCGATGCAGTTGACGGTCACCTTGGACGGTTGCAATTCCCGCGACAGGCTCTTGGCGAACCCGATCACCCCGGCTTTCGCGGCGCCGTAGGCGCAAGCACCTTTGTTACCCTCCTTCCCAGCCACGGACGCCATGATGACAATCCGGCCATAATCGTGAGTACGCATATGCATGACGGCTGGTTTGACGGACAGAAACACCCCCGTCAGATCCACATCAATGGTCCGCTGCCATTCCTCCAGGGAATATTCCCACGTCGGTTTGGTCGGCCCGTTGATCCCCGCATTGGCGACCAGGATCGAAACCTGTCCAAGGGCCGCGGCGGTTTCCTCGAAGGCGGCGTTCACCGCCGCTTCGTCGGTGATATCGACGTTGGCCCGGTGAACGAACGCCGGGTCTTCGGCGATGGCGGAGCAACCCAGGTCCCACCCGGACACCTTCGCCCCCAATTTGGCAAACCGCCGCGCCACGGCCAGGCCGATGCCGCGCGCCGCGCCGGTGATGATAGCGCCTTGACCTTGCAGGTTGAAACTCATGACAATCCCTTACGCATTGGTGTCCCTTTCAGAATGTGCTGGCCGAAGGCGGAACTCGGCGCGGTTGGTGCGCATATCCTTCACACCATAACCCGTTGGCCGGACCTCGCCGCCTCGAACACGGCCAACGTCGTGCGCAGCGTCCGCGTGCCGTCGGCGGCGTTGATGATCGGCGATTCACGTCCGGCGATCACGGCGGCGAAGTGCGCCATCTGCAGGGTGTAAGCATCCTCCAGTTTCAGTTCGAGGGGGTCCGGACTGATGAGATGGTTCCAATCCGGGGGCTCATCGCCGTGGTGCCAAAGTGTCAGGTTTGGAAAATCCAAGGCCGCCTTGGTGCCCATGAAGCGGACGGAGTTCTGAGCCGTGCGGGGAAAGAACACGGTCTCCCCCGTCCCCAGCTCCCAGGCCCAGGGCGAAGTCGCCTGATCGGACAGCATGAAGGTACCGATGGCGCCAGAGGAGAACCGCATGATCATGGCGACAGCGTCCTCTTTCTCCCAATTACGGACCGCGTGAGAGACTTCGGCACTGATACTTTCCACCTCGCCGCAGATGTAACGGAGCGAATCCATCTCGTGGATCAGATTGGTAAGAACCGGGCCGGCTTGCCACTTCTTGCGCCAATCCGGATGAAAGTAGGCATCGGCTTTGCGCACGGTCCACTGGCCGCTGACGGCGACCAATTGGCCAAGCTCGCCGGATTGAATAATTTCGCGTGCCCTGTGGATGAGGCCGTAGTAACGCCGATGATGCCCGACCAGCACGTGACAGCTGGATGCGGCGGCTTTGACGACCACCTGGTCGGCCTCTTCTAAGGTCGCCATGATAGGTTTTTCAACCAGCACGTGGCAACCGCCGTCCAAGGCGACTATGGTCGGTTTGAAGTGGTGTTCCGTGGGGGTTGACACGATGA
>CAZNWX010000551.1:0-721 GCA_964576415.1 uncultured Magnetovibrio sp.
GAGATGATGAAGTCCAGCTGTACGGTCCAGGTTAATTTGGATTTCGAAAGTGAAGCGGACATGATCAAGAAATTCCGCGTCTCCCTGGCCTTGCAGCCAATCGCCACGGCGCTGTTCGCTAATTCACCTTTCAAAGAAGGGAAGCCGACAGGCTATCTCGCCTATCGCAGCTTCGTCTGGACCGATGTGGACGCTGACCGCCAAGGCATGCTGCCGTTCGTTTTCGAGGACGGCTTCGGGTTCGAGCGCTACGTCGACTATGTGCTCGATGTGCCGATGTACTTCGTCTACCGCGACGGCGAATACATAGATGCATCTGGGCAATCGTTCCGTGATTTCCTGGATGGCAGACTTCCGGCACTGCCCGGCGAGAAGCCAACCATGAAGGATTGGGAGGACCACATGAGCACTGCCTTTCCCGAGGTTCGCCTGAAGACATTCCTGGAGATGCGTGGGACCGACGGCGGCCCGTGGGCGCGGCTCTGTGCCTTGCCGGCGCTTTGGGTAGGGCTTCTATATGATTCTCAGGCTCTCGACGCTTCCTGGGAGTTGGTTAAAGATTGGACAGCGGAGGAGCGCCAGAAGCTCCGCGAAGAAGTGCCAAAAATGGCACTTGGCACGACGTTCCGCAACCAGACCGTTAAGGACATCGCCCTCGATGTGCTCTGCATCGCCCACGCAGGTCTTCAGCGCCGAGCGAAGTGCGACAGTGTAGGCCTTG
>CAZNWX010000551.1:731-1739 GCA_964576415.1 uncultured Magnetovibrio sp.
AGAGAAGTTGACCATTATGAAGGCCTCGATGAAACGCATTTTCTGCGACCCTTGTTCCAGATCGCCGAATCCGGCATCACGCCTGCCGAAGAACTGCTCCGGGCTTATGAACGACGCTGGCAGGGCTCCGTTGACCCGGTCTTCCAGGAATACGCCTACTGATCCGTGAAATTTCTCCGCCTAGTCGAGGTCGGATCAATCCAGTTATGATATCGCGTGTACCCGCGCTTAGTTGAGATGGAATAATGGCTCCCAACGTTAATAGCCTGATGAGTGATTTTGCCGCCGCGATTTCCAACATCGATTTGAACGCATCCTTTTCCAATCATGAATTTGAAGTGATCCACAACGCCGTTGACGCCCACGGCGTCGCAGTGTTCCGCGATCAATTTCTTGAAGACGATGCGCTGATCGCCTTTGCCGAAAGGTTCGGCCCCATGGAAACGCCGCTGGCGCGCGACCAGTACGGCGGGGTCGACAAACGGATCACCATGCTCGCGAACGTCAGCGATAACGGGGAGGTCATGGCTGTGGACGACAAGCACGCCATCTTCATGAAGGGAAATCTGCTCTGGCACTCAGACAGTTCCTATAAACCTGTGCCGTGTACATATTCCATTTTAGCTGCCCACGAAGTGCCCGCATCGGGCGGCGAAACGGAATTCGCGGACGCGCGGGCCTGTTACGACGATTGGCAAGGCCCCTTTGGCGAAACCGAGAAGGATGAGTTAGAGGATCTCGTTTGTGAGCATTCCATCATCTATTCGCGCTCTCTGATCTCGGGTGACATATTTTCTGACGAAGAGAAGGCTGCCTTCTCGCCGCCGCGCCAACCCCTGGTCCGCGTCCATCCGCGAACAGGGCGCAAGGTGTACTACGTAGGCAGCCACTGCTCGCATGTCATAGGCTGGCCGTTGGAGAAAGGCCGTGCCTTGGTGCGAGAACTGACGGGATTCTGCATCCGGCCGGAATGTGTCTATTCACATAAATGGCATCCGGGCGACGTGG
>CAZNWX010000552.1:0-1734 GCA_964576415.1 uncultured Magnetovibrio sp.
CCCAGGGATGTGTCTCGGCAAATCGATTGAAGGTGATGTAAAGAAAATCTCGATTGGGTTTGGGGTATTCGATTTTTTCGAGTTCCTCCATGCGCTCGTCGTAAGGCACGCCATCGGCTTTAAGTTGGGCTACCTTATCGCCTTTAAGCTTATCGACCTGTTTGAACAAAACCCGGGAATGGGAACGGTCGGCCTGGACGGCAAGATGCTGGACATGCCGCACCTGAAGCAGGCACGCAATGTACTGGCGCTCGCCGAACAAGTGAAGGAACGGGGATAAGCATGGTCGGAACACTAGAAGGCATCCGCGTCGTTGATCTGACTACCGTCATCATGGGGCCTTGGGCGGCCCAGATGATGGGCGACATGGGTGCGGATGTGATTAAGGTCGAAACCCGTGGCGGCGACATCAGCCGTGGCATGGGGCCGGGCCGTAACAAGGGCATGGCGGCTTGTTACCTGACGTCGAACCGTAACAAGCGCTCGGTCGTGTTGGACCTGACCCAAGATGAGGGTTTGTCGGCGCTTCGCCGCTTGATAGATACGGCGGATGTCTTCATGCACAACTTCCGGCCCAAAGTGATAAATAAGTTTAACCTCGGATACGAGACCTTTAAGGACTCCAACCCGGAACTGGTGTATTGCGGCGCCTACGGCTTTCGCGCCGACGGACCTTGGGCCAACAAGCCTGCCTACGACGATATCATTCAAACAGCCGCCGGCTACTGTGACATGCAGGAGCTGATTTCCGACCAGCCTCGTTACGTGCCAAGCCTGATTGCCGATAAGACATCTTCCTATGCGGTGTTCTCGGCTATCCTAGCCGCGCTCGTGTGTCGCGAACGTGGCGGCGGCGGGCAGGCGGTTGAGGTGCCCATGTTCGAGACCATGGTCGACTACGCCATGATTGAACACCTCTACGGCGCAACCTTCGATCCCCCCATCGCGCAAATGGGCTATGAGCGGATTATGAACATCGAACGCCGGCCGTATCAGACAAGTGACGGCGGTTATATGAACGTTCTCCCCTACACAGATAAGAACTGGATCGACTTCATCAAACTGGCGGGCCGCGAGGAATTTCTCGACGACCCGGATTTCCAGACCTATTCGAACCGGCTCAACAATTCCAAGAAGGTCTACGCGACCCTCAACGAAATCGTTTCGACCCGGACATTAAACGATTGGGTCGCGCAGTTGGACGCCGCCAACATCCCAGCGATGATGGTAAAGACTAAGGAAGACCTGTTGGATGACGAACAGCTTAACGCCACCGGTTTCTGGCATAGCGTTGATCATCCGACGGAAGGTAAGCTCCGGTTTACCGATCCACCATTCCGCTATTCGAAAACACCGTCGACGATACGTGACATGCCGCCGCTTCTGGGCGAACAAAGCCGCGAGATACTGGCGGAAGCCGGATATTCGGCCGATGAGATCGACGATCTCATTGCCAAGAACGTGACCAAGGCATCGTAATTGAGAAGGAAAGCAACCATGTCGAACCCCATGAGTCTTGAAGGCCTCAATATTATCGTCACCGGCGCCGGCCAAGGTATCGGCGAGGCCGTAGCGCGTCTCTCCGCGGATCTGGGCGCGAGGGTGATCTTGGTTGACGTGCAGGCGGAAAAGGTAGACGCCCTGGCCGACGACCTTGGCGCCGACAAGGCTGAGGTCCACGTCGGTTCTGTCGCTGATCCCGGTTTTGTTCAAGGCATGGTCACCAACGTTGTC
>CAZNWX010000553.1:0-1721 GCA_964576415.1 uncultured Magnetovibrio sp.
GGGAGCTTCTGGCTGCGACCCTTCGTATCCCGCTGAATTGTGTTCGCCTGCATCAAGATGTCGATGTTGGAGGCAGCTATGGTGTCAAACGGGGCATCAAGCACAGCGTCATCGTCGGCTATCTGAGCCGACTTTTGCGCGCACCCGTGCGTATGGTCGAGGATCGATTGATAAACATGGCGAGCGGCGACGCCCACGGCCCTGACCGTATTTTTGATACCCAGGTGGCCTTCAATCGCGACGGGAAGATCTTATCTCTAAAGATCCGGGCGCTGGATGACGCTGGAGCCTACCCGGGTCGGGCACCGTTCCAACTGGCCAAACCGATCAGCGCGATCGTCGGGCCGTACAAGATCAACTCGGTTCAGTACGACGCCATCTCCGTGCTCACGAATAAGACTGGACAAGTGCCGGTGCGTGGTTTTGGTCAGTCGCCGACCAACTACATGATCGAGACCGCTGTGGACAAAGTGGCCCGTCATTTGAACTTGGACCGGATTGAAGTGCGTCGGCGGAACTTTATCAACCACGATGAGTTTCCGTATCAGATCCCAAGCGGTTCAAAATACGACAGCGGTGATTATCACACCGTTCTGCAAAAGGCCCTTGATGCCGCTAACTATGACGAACTTATCAATCGCCGGGATGCAGCCCGCGCGGAAGGCCGGCTGGCCGGGATCGGGATTGGCACGTGCCTCGAACCCGGTGGCGGCAACAATATCTTCGAATACCTCATGAACCCATCGGCCGAGATCACGACTTTTTCGGAAGGTGCTGAAATCCGGGTCGACCCGGACGGCTTGGTTACCGGCGTAGTCGGCACGACCACATCAGGGCAGGGGCACGAGACCCTTGTAGCGACCATCATTGGCGAGGAACTCGGGATCGACCCGGATGATATCCGTGTTGTTCATGCGGACTCGTTAAATGCGCCGATCACGCGGAGCCCGGTAGCTAGCCGCATGGCGATCATGCTGGGTTCATCAACGGCGGCAGCGGCGCAGAAGATCATCACCAAGGCTATGAAGATCGCGGCCTACAACCTGCAAGAGCCGGAAGATGATCTTGAATACGTGGATGGAAGCGTCTTCGTTCGACGCGATCCCGTGCGGAAGCTCACGTGGAGAGAGATCTGCTTTATTGCGCACAAGGCGTACCACAAGATGCCGGATGGTATGGAGCCGGGACTACAGGCGCAGCATGTGTTCCAAGTGCCCGGCGGCGGGCAATTGCCTGATGAGTCCCAGCGTGTCCAGATTTATCCCTGTTTCTCCTTCCAGGCGCACATTCCTTACGTGGAGATCGATCCGGGCACCGGGCATGTAAAAATACTCGACTACGCCATCGGCCACGATTGCGGCACCATGATCAACCCAGACATCGTTCGCGGCATGGTTATTGGCGGTCTTGCCCATGGGATCGGCGCGGCGCTTTACGAGAAATTTGCCTATCGGCCCGATGGCCAGTTCGAAAGCGCGACCTTCGCCGACTATCTGATGCCGTCTGTCTATGAAGTGCCCATGGTCAAGGATGTGGACCACTGCACGCCGTCGCCGCTGACCTCTCACGGCCAAAAAGGGTCGGGCGAGGGTGGTTATCTCGGCGCTCCGGCCGCGATCGCTAGCGCCGTGAATGACGCGCTTCATCCCATGGGCGTTTCCATTCACGAATTGCCCATGCGTAGTTACCTTATCGAGAACCTTCTAAACGGTGGAAAGACC
>CAZNWX010000554.1:0-1716 GCA_964576415.1 uncultured Magnetovibrio sp.
GGATGCAGGGTGAAGTCGATGAACTGGGACGGGCCGATCTTGAAGGGCGCGCGAAAGCCACGACGAAGCTCCCGCGGGCGGTGCCCAACCTCGGGTACGTCGACGGTCAGGATCAAGGTCTTGTAACCAGCCACTTCGGCCCGTTTCAGCAGACCGAAAGATGCCTCCTGATTGCCGCTAAAATAGAGTTGGAGCCAGGCGTTGCCTTCGGCCGTCTCACTCATGCGCTCCAGCGATGTCGACGCTGCCGTGGACACGCCGTGCGGAATACCGTGCTTTGCCGCCAAGCGCGCCAACATGAGATCGGCGCCCGGGCGTGCTAGGTTGCACATACCCATGGGACAAATGCCGAACGGCATACCTGCCTCTTGATCGAAGATGTGAACCTTGAGATTGCGATGTTCCACGTCGTTAAGAATCCGGGGCTGCAGACGCAGCGCGCGGATGGTTTCACGGTTCAAGCGCTCACCCACTTCCTCCCCGGCGGCGCCGTCGATGTAATCGAACACCATCCAGGGCAAATAGCCACGCGCCAGCTGGCGGACATCTTCGAAGGTTTGGATCCGATTTCCGATGGACATGGGCTCAGACCGCCGGACGCCGGTCGGCCCAAGGCCGGGCGCGCTCAAAGCAGGCGGCGGCGTGGAGGACCTTGGCATCCGCCAACCACGGGCCAACGATCTGCAGGCCCACGGGCAGCCCACCCGATGTGAACCCACACGGCACGGTGATCGCCGGATGGCCCGACAGGTTAAAGGGATGGGTGTACGGATACCATGACGCGCGTGGCACGTCGGCGGTCTGGTTATCCAACATAATCGGTTCGCGCGGGTCGTGGTCGGCGGCGATGGCCGCACGGGTCAAAGTGGGCGTCACCAGGAGATCGATATCGGTAAACCAACTCTCCACCTCCCGGAACAAGTGCGTGCGAGCCTCGTTGGCGCGTTGCACCTCGACGCCGGTGACGCTGTTCCCCTCTTCCATCCAGAACCGCAACGTTTCCGACATCTTTTCACCCAATTCCTCGGCCAAATGGGTGAACCGGGCGTTCCAAAGCGAGAAGGTCAACGGCGCCCAATGTTGCAGGGTGGGTTCGAAATCCGTTACGTGATCCACCAAATCGGCCCCCAGGTCAGCGAAGGCCGGGACGGCGGTCTCGAACAAGGCCTGAGTTTCCGCCTCCATGCGGTCGTTACCTAAGTACCGGCGCCAACCGATTTTGACGTCCATTAGATCCCCGTCCCCGCGCGCTGCGCCGATAAGATCGGGATTGTCCCGGCCCAAGCTGTGGACGTCGCTCGGATGCGGGCCCGCCATGACGTCGAGCATCAGGCCGCAATCTTCGACCGTGCGGGTAATGGGCCCGATAAAGGACATACAGCCAAAGCTGTCGGACGTCATATCATGTGGCACCCGACCGAGGGTCTGTTTCATGCCCACCACTCCGCAAGCCGCCGCTGGGATGCGGGTCGACCCACCGCCGTCCGTGCCCACATGGAGCGGGCCGAGCCCCGTGGCCGCGGCAACCCCGGCCCCACCGGAGGAACCGCCCGACGTGCGGGTCAGATCCCACGGGTTCAACGTGCGGCCGAACAACGGCGCTTCGGTCATCGGTTTGTGTCCGAACTCCGGGGTAGTGGTCTTGCCGATCAGCACTGCGCCAGCGGCACGTAAGCGGGCGATTCCGATACTGTCGGTTGCCGGCACGTTAGCGGC
>CAZNWX010000555.1:0-1711 GCA_964576415.1 uncultured Magnetovibrio sp.
TCGCGCGCTGGGCCGCCCACCTTCGGGGGTGGGAGGCGCTGGCTGAAAGCCATACGCACGTGCACCTGATCGCCTATGAGGCTCTGCGTGACGACTACGAAAACGTCATGGCATCGGTCTGCGGGTTGTTGGGGTGTTCGGGCGGTTCCTTCCCCAAGCCGGACCGAGAAAACTACGTGAAAGCACCAGGGGCGGCGACGCACGTAGTCAACGACGAAGACCGGATGCTTCTCGAAGGCTGGATTGATCAGCAAATTCCAGCCGATCTATTCGCGAAATGAGATGACGCCGCTTTCGTAGATGAAATAGAAGATCACGAAGAACACCAGCGATACACCCGTGGTGATGATGAACTTCTTCAGAAGCTGCGGTTTCGCCGGCGCACCCGGGTCTTCTCCGGGTAGCAAGTCGTCCGGATTGATCGGCGAGATGCCCCAGGGCAGAATCATGAACAGTGTCAGCCACCATATGACGACGTAGACCGCAAAGCCGAGGGTAAGTGACACGGCGCGTTCCCTCCCCTAGGCCTGTTCCAACTCGACCAAAGTGCCGCAGAAATCTCTCGGGTGCAGGAACAGGACCGGTTTTCCATGAGCGCCAATTTTCGGCTCTCCATCACCCAGTACGCGGGCGCCTTCCAACTTCATTTGGTCGCGGGCTTTGATGATGTCATCGACCTCGTAGCACACATGATGCATGCCGCCAGATGGGTTTTTATCCAGAAAAGCGGCGATGGGTGAGTTCTCGCCCAGGGGGTGCAGGAGCTCGATCTTGGTGTTCGGCAATTTCACGAAGACCACGGTGACGCCGTGGTCGGGTTCTGCCATCTGTGCGGAGACAGTGGCTCCCAGGGTGTCACGGTAGGTGGCCGTAGCGACTTCCAGGTCGGGCACGGCGATGGCGACGTGATTGAGACGGCCGATCATGGCGAAACTCCTTCGTGTTAGTCCAGTCGAACCAGATGCACGCGGGTGATTGGGCGCTTGTCGAAAAGGGTGCGAAAGGCCCGGCGCGCGGCGATGCGGGCGGTCTCGGAAATGGTGTGATCGTCTGCATCCTTGGCGTCGTGCGACAGTCTATCGATCGCTTCCCGAACGGCAAGCCGAACCGTATCCAAGATCGGGTCATCTTCATCTTCCAAAAGGCCCGCGGTGGAGATGGGCATTTCCTCATCGACCTCATCGCGGTCTAGGATGACCGTCAGCACCGCGAATCCGTGCCACATGGCCCGTGTCCGGCTCTTTACGACCTCCGATTGGATGGGCACGAGGCGGTTGCCGTCCGACGCTAGGCGCCCCACCGGCACATGGTCGATGATACCGGGTGCCCCTGGCGCCAGGCGCACGGCGCCGCCGTTCTCGTTGACGATGGCGTGCGGTACCTGGCAGGTGCGAGCCAATTCGGCGTGTTCCGTGAGATGGCGAAGCTCCCCGTGCACGGGGATGGCAATCTCGGGCCGTAAGTGTTGGTACATGCGGGTCAATTCATCCCGTGCGGGATGACCTGAGACGTGGATCATGGCGTCTTTGGCCGTGATCACATGGATATCCCGGCGCAGAAATTTTGCCTGTAGTTCCGTGATGGCCCGTTCGTTCCCGGGGATTACCCGAGACGAGAATATTAGTGTGTCGCCCGGGTTCAGGACGATGCGGGGATGATCTTCGGCGGCGATGCGGGCGAGCGCTGCGCGCGGCTCGCCTTGACTACCGGT
>CAZNWX010000556.1:0-1710 GCA_964576415.1 uncultured Magnetovibrio sp.
GATCCATCCTTCATATCACGGACCCGGGACTAGATGGTGAAAGCCAGGGCCTTGCGGCCCTCGCTGACGATGCCGGCCTTGCCAGCCTGGCCACAGAGATCCTCGATGGACAACTCTTCCAGACGGGCCATTAGCATGTCCTGGATCTCCGTCCAAAGCGGGCGCACCACTTTGATGCCTAGTTCCGAGCCCTCCATGTCGTCCGGCTTCGAGGCCCCGTTGCCGCCCTCCTGAACCACGCGAACGATGTCACCGATGGTGATGCACCGGCGTTCCCGCGCCAGCCGATAGCCGCCGCGCGGCCCGCGCACGCCAACCAGGATGCCGTGGCGCACCAGCTGCTGCAGAGCCTGTTCCAGATAGCGCCGGGGGATGCCCTGACGGCGCGTGATCTCTTTGCTTTGCACGGGTTCCGCCCCGGTATGATAGGCGATATCCAGGACCGCTTCGATTGCGAACAGTGCCTTTTTTGGCAACCGGAACATCAGGCGGCGCTCTCCGTGCCGGTAGAACCAAAACCGCCGCCGCCGCGCTGCGTGTCGTCCAGGTCGCCGACCTCTCGCCAAGCGGCAACGGCGACAGGCGCGACGATCATTTGCGCAATCCGCATGCCACGCTCCACGGGAAAGGTCTCGGCGCCGTGATTGATCAGGACAACGCCCACCTCGCCCCGATAATCGGCGTCGATGGTGCCGGGGCTGTTTAGAACCGTGACGCCGTGCTTCGCGGCCAAGCCAGAGCGCGGGCGCACCTGCGCCTCAAAGCCCGCCGGGAGCTGGATGGCGATGCCCGTCGGGATGATGGTCCGCGCGCCGGGCTCAAGGGCAACCGTCGCCGCCACTGCGGCGATTAGGTCGACCCCGGCACTGAGCGCCGTCGCATATTCGGGAAGCGGAAAGTCGGCGCCATGCGGCAGGCGTTTCAAGGGCACGGTCACATCAGCCATGCGCCGCCTCCAGGGCATCCGCGATGCGGTCTGCCAATCGTTCGCCGACCTCCGCTTTGGAAAGTCGCGGCCAATCCTCGACACTATCGGCGGTAACCAGATGGACCGTGTTGGCGTCGCCCGCGAAGGTTTCCGTGTCTGGCGACACATCGTTGGCGACGATCCAGTCGCAACCCTTCCGGGCCAGCTTGGCCTGGGCGTTGGCGATCACATTCTCCGTCTCAGCGGCGAACCCGACGACAAGGCCTGGGCGCGTGTTCTTGGCGTTGCTCAGGGTTTGTAGGATGTCGGGGTTCTCAGTCATCACCAGGGGCGGAGGCTGGGCGCCGGTCTCTTTCTTTAATTTCTGATCGGCTTTGGTGTCGACGCGCCAATCGGCCACGGCGGCGGCGCAAACGGCGATGTCGGCAGGTAGGGCCGCCTCGCACGCCACCAGCATCTGGCGGGCAGATTCCACATGGACAACCTGGACTCCTGGCGGGTCCGGCTGCTGGGTGGGTCCCGTGACCAGCGTAGTTTTCGTGCCGAGACGCATCAGCGCTTCTGCGATGGCATGGCCCTGCTTGCCTGAGGACCGGTTGGCAATATAGCGCACCGGATCAATGGGCTCATACGTGGGACCGCTGGTGACCAGGGCGCGGCTGCCGGTTAGACGTCCGTTTGCCGCGAAAAAATCCTCAATAGCGGCGGCAATCTCAAGTGGCTCTGACATGCGGCCTATGCCGTATTCGCCGCAGGCCATATCGCCTTCATTGGGGCCTATT
>CAZNWX010000557.1:0-1696 GCA_964576415.1 uncultured Magnetovibrio sp.
ACTGCAAGGGCCCGGTGCATATTGGTTTCCAACTCCATGCCCGGTGTCTCGCCGGAGGGTTGTTCTTGCTGCGATTTGTTCCCTTCGAAGGCGCCAAACGAATCCTTGAAGTAGCCGCGCATGAAGGCGTCGACAGCAGGGCCCGTTCCGATGGGCCAGGAAGGGCGATTCCACACCGTGTCATGACGGACGATGGCTTCAACTTCGTCGTCGGTCATGTTGGCGAAAAAATTCCAAGCCTTATTGTATTGTGCAGCATGAACCTTGCAGAACCAGCGGAATTCATTGAATTCCTTACGCGAACGTGGTGCTCGATGCGGGCCGTCCTCCCGACATCCCGGCCATTCGCACGGACGTCTGTCCGTGTTAAGGGTTGGCCCCAAGCGCTCTAGGACAGGTGACTGCAGTTTAACGCCCATACAACAAATATGGGGCTAATGCCCACAGGTAGACAACCTTTTTGCGCCTTTGTACTAAGACATGATGGCGTGGCCGGGTCCATGTAACAGATTTTGTACGTAGGTCGAAAATCAGACCAAATTAACACCAAATAAACGTATGCGTTTAAAAACTCCCGTGTACAATCGTGTGAAATTGTGAGTGAACGAGACGCGACACGGCTATTGCATATATAGCCTCAACGCTTTTCGAGGGAGTGCGATGGCTCGAGTGAATGTTGCGATCTGGCGATGGTGAACATGGGGTGCTGACCTTGGGTATTGTGATACAAAATGTTCGCTAAGGGGGGCCGAAGGATTAAAAGCCGATTGGTGAGCCGAAACATTACGGTAAACGGCCGTCGCACGAGTATGCGTCTGGAAGAAGTGCGCTGAGAAGCGATTGATGAAATTTTCATCCATGAGGGCGTCAATCTAAACGTTTTGTGTACGGCAATCGATCAACGCAGTCGAAACTCTTGCCGTACGGCCGCCCTTCGCGCTTTCATTGTCACATATTTCCGTGATTTGGCCGAAGATAGCGGCATCTTGAATGCCGGTCGGATCAAACGTCTGATCCATAATTTGGCCTGACAGGCTCTCAATTAGGGACGGATTTTCAGCGTTCGCCTGTAAAATGCTGAGGCCAGATTCTTTCAACGATCGGTCCATCGGTTGAATACGCGTAACAGGTGCCGAGGATGGCCGGTTCGTTGCCGGGCGGCTGCTGGGTTTTGCGATTACGCCACGGAATGATAGATTGATATGCCGTCAACGCCACCGGACCCATAATCAGGTCGCGGATGTGAGTACACCCATGCGTCCGGCCCATGACTTTTTTGACGCCGGCGCGCCAGCCGGGGCCGATCTTGAGGCCCGCTAGCTTCGGCACGTTGGAGTTTGCGTCGCCGCAGATGACGTAGGGTGAGGCTGAGGTGAAGGCTTCGGCTTCCCGAACCATGAGGTCCTCGTCGACCGTCAAGCGTACGACCATGCTGTGTATCGGTTCGCCGGCGGTGACGCCGCCGCGGTCAATGTTATCAAAAGAATAGGTCTTCCGATCCTTCAGGCTCCCTTCTATGTCCCACAATCCGTCTTCGCGAAGATATCCGTGGCATTCAATGCTTCGGGTGTAGATCTCTCTGCTCGCCATATCAATTAAAAAAAAAATGAGGGGACCTGCGTCGAAGTCTGAGGTTGATCAGTCGTGCCTCCATGCCTGGGCTTATCCGGCATGTCAAACAAGGTGGATCTCATCT
>CAZNWX010000558.1:0-599 GCA_964576415.1 uncultured Magnetovibrio sp.
AGGGCGTCCGGGCGGTGTTTAAGGGGGCTGAGAAGAACCATCGGAGAGCACCCTCCACCAAGGACAGAACGGACCGCAACACTAGCGATGAGAGGATGTCCCAAGTGTCATCGGATGTCATCGGCGCCACCGGCCTTTCGGGCCGCTATGCCACGGCGCTGTTCGAGTTGGCGGATGAGGAAAAAGCGCTGGACGACGTGGCTAGCGATCTCGCGTCCGTCGGCGTAATGATCGAGGAAAGCGACGATTTGCAACGCCTGATCCGTTCACCCATAATTTCGCGCGACGATCAACTGGGCGCCATGGATGCGGTTCTGGAAGCCGCCGGCGTTGGTCAGTTGACCCGCAATTTTATTGGTGTAGTCACCCGCAATCGGCGCCTGTTCGCGCTGCCGGGTATGATCAAGGACTATCAGGCCCTGCTGGCCGCCGCCCGCGGCGAGGCCACGGCGGAGGTAACGTCCGCGCAACAGCTCTCTGACGCGCAAATTAGCGCCGTCGAGGGCTCCATCAAACAAGCTATGGGCACCAAGGTGGCCATCGACGCGAAGGTCGATGAAAGCCTGCTCGGCGGTCTGGTCGTGAAGGTCGGCTCGCGC
>CAZNWX010000558.1:609-1695 GCA_964576415.1 uncultured Magnetovibrio sp.
CAAGTCTTCTCGGAGGGCTTGTGCTAAAAATCGGATCACGCATGATCGATACATCATTGAAGACAAAACTCTCACAGCTTCGGCTGGCTATGAAAGGGGTCGGGTAATGGAAATCCGTGCCGCAGAAATTTCCGCAATTCTGAAGAAGCAAATCGCCGACTTCGGCTCTGAAGCCGAGGTCGCGGAAGTGGGGCAAGTCCTCTCCGTCGGTGACGGGATCGCGCGCATCCACGGTCTGGACAAGGTTCAGGCCGGTGAGATGGTCGAATTCCCGGGAGGCATTAAGGGGATGGCTCTGAACCTAGAGACCGACAACGTCGGTGTCGTGATTTTCGGGGACGACCGAAACATCCGCGAAGGCGACACGGTGAAGCGTACAGGCGCCATCGTCGACGTGCCAGTGGGCAAAGGCTTACTCGGCCGCGTCGTTGACGGTCTCGGCAACCCCATCGATGGCAAGGGCCCCATTGAAGACGCCGAGCGCATGCGCGTCGAAGTGAAGGCGCCGGGCATCATTCCCCGGAAATCAGTGCACGAGCCGGTGCAGACCGGCCTGAAGGCCATCGATTCGCTGATCCCCGTCGGCCGTGGCCAGCGGGAACTGATCATCGGTGACCGCCAGACGGGCAAGACGGCGGTGATCATCGACACCATCCTCAACCAGAAAGCCGTGAACGAAGGCGACAATGAAACGGAGAAGCTCTATTGCGTCTATGTGGCCATCGGTCAGAAGCGCTCCACCGTTGCGCAGCTGGTCAAGACGCTTGAGGACAATGATGCGATGAAGTACTCCATCGTCGTCGCCGCGACTGCGTCCGAGCCGGCGCCGCTGCAGTTCCTGGCGCCCTACACGGGCTGCACCATGGGCGAGTACTTCCGCGACAACGGCATGCACGCCTGCATCTTCTATGATGATTTGTCGAAACAGGCCGTGGCCTATCGTCAGATGTCCCTGCTGCTACGCCGTCCCCCGGGGCGCGAAGCCTATCCGGGTGACGTCTTCTATTTGCACTCCCGCCTGCTCGAGCGCGCGGCCAAGATGGGGGACAACGCAGGCAACGGGTCACTGACCGCCCTGCCTGTCAT
>CAZNWX010000559.1:0-1692 GCA_964576415.1 uncultured Magnetovibrio sp.
GCCGACGCTAATCTTGTTCACAGACGGGGAGGGCGCGGCCACCAAGGTCGGTGCCATTCCGCCGAGTGCGTTGAAAAGCTGGGTTTCCGAAAACCTCTAGGGGTTTTTGTTTCTCGACAGATCGTATCTTCACGACTTCTCAAAGCCACCGGCCACTTCCGCGTTGCCCGCCAAGACCGTTCCCGCCAAATAGAGCGATCCACAGATCAGGACCCGTACGGGCCGATCGCCAAGGGCTCGGATCTCTGCCAGCGCCGCTGTAACGTCGGCAGTCGCGTGAGCATCCAGGCCCGCGCGCCGGGCTGAGTCTGCCAAATTCGTCGCACTCAGGCTGTTCTCCTCACCGGGAATGGCAACCCCCCAGAAGGAAGAAGCGACCGCGCCCAGGGGCAACAAAAAATCCAGCGCATCCTTGGAATTCATCATGCCGCCGATGAGATGCAGGGGACGGTCCGTCCAGTCCGCCCGCGCATGATCCGCGAGCATGGCGCCGGCAGCCGGATTGTGGCCACCGTCCAACCAAAGCTCACTGCCATCGGGCATCATGGCCGCCAGAGGCCCATCGGTTAGGCGCTGCAGGCGGGCGGGCCACTCCGTCGTGTTCAGTCCCCGGGCGACGGCCGGATCGTCTAGGCGGACCGACGGGAACCGTTCAAACGCGGCCAGGGCCGTGCCCGCGTTCCCGATCTGGTGTTCGCCGGCAAGGTTCGGCAACGGCAGTACGTGCCGTCCCGTGGCGCCTTCAAACACCAGCTGTCCTTCTTCATCACGAACCGTCCAATCACTGCCCTCGCCGTAAACCGGCGCGCGCAGTTCCTCGGCCCGGGCCCGGATCGCCGCGTCCGCTTCCCGTTCCTGCGCAGCCAGGACCAAAGGCACGCCGGGCTTGATAATTCCCGCCTTTTCCCAGGCAATACCCGCGAGTTCATCACCCAGGAACTGACGGTGATCCATGGAAATCGGGGTGATGATTGTGGTCTTCGGTTTCTTGATGACGTTGGTGGCGTCCAAACGGCCGCCAAGGCCTGCTTCGAGAAGCAATACGTCTGCCGGGTCCCGGGCGAAGGCCAGATAGGCCGCCGCCGTGGTGATCTCGAAGAAGGTGATCGGCTCACCACCGTTCGCCGCCTCGCATTCCTCCAACTGCACGGCCAGGTCGTGTTCTGAAATCAGCTTGCCGTTGAGGCGGATACGCTCGTGGAAGCGGACCAGGTGGGGAGACGTATAAACATGCACCCTATTCCCCGCGGCCTCGAACATGGCACGCAGATAGGCCAGCACAGATCCCTTGCCGTTGGTGCCAGCCACGTGAATGGTCGGCGGTAGATAGTCCTCAGGATGATCCAAATTCTCCAACAGGCGCTCTACGCGCCCGAGAGACAGGTCGATTAATTTAGGGTGAAGGCCCATGAGCCGGTCGAGGATGACGTCACTCCGGGACCAGTCGGCGGTCACGAGGGTGGCTCGCCGTCGATCAAAGCGGCTTCGCCGGTGCTGGGCGCGGCCAAGCCCGCCATGGCGGCCCCGGCATCTGGCAGCGTTTCCGCTTCGCCGATAGCCACCGGATTCATGAGCATGTCGGCGATACGAACTAGGGTATCGCGCAGTTCATGGCGATGTACCACCATGTCCACCATGCCGTGCTCCAACAGATATTCGGCGCGCTGAAACCCTTCGGGTAGGGTTTCGCGC
>CAZNWX010000560.1:0-1685 GCA_964576415.1 uncultured Magnetovibrio sp.
ACTACAACCCGATCAAAAAACCGAAGGCCGCGCATGACCGGCGCAATTGGGTGATCGGTCGCATGCTGGAAGAAGGCCTCATCTCGCTGGTTGAGGCGGAGAAGGCTAAGAAAGAGCCGCTGAAAATATTTAAGCGCGCGGCGACAGAGTATGTGAAGGCGGATTTCTTCGCCGAGGAAGTGCGCCGTGAACTCATGGCACGCTATGGCGAGGAACAACTCTACAAGGGCGGCTTGTCCGTCCGTACCACGATCGCGCCGCGCTTGCAAAAAGTTGCCGATTGGGCGCTACGTAAAGGATTGACCACCTATGACCGCCGCCACGGCTGGCGCGGCCCCTTCCATCGGATGAACGACAGCGTTCCCCTTGAGGGGCCGGCAGACTGGCGACGCGCCCTTGTCGGTCTGGAGCGCCCCAAGGGATTGTATGAGTGGTCATTGGCCGTCGTGTTGGGAACTGACAAACAGGCTGCCCACATTGGCGTGGAGGACGGCACCAAGGGACGCATCCCGTTGCCGGAATTGCGTTGGGCCCGCCCCTGGCTGAAGGGGCAGAAGCGCGGCGCCAAGGTGCGCCACCCCCATGACGTGCTACAGCGGGGCGAAGTGATCGCCGTGGAGCGGGTGGACAAAGATTCTGAAGGTACCACCTATCCCGCAGATGCCTTTGGACTTCGCCAAATCCCAAAAATCAATGGCGCCATTATCGCTATGGACCCGCACACTGGCAGGGTTCTTGCCATGAGTGGCGGCTATTCGTTCGAGCGCAACCAGTTCAACCGGGTCACGCAGGCCCGCCGTCAGCCTGGTTCCGCCTTCAAGCCCTTCGTCTATCTGGCGGCCATGGACGCCGGATACACCCCGTCCACCCTGATCCTGGATGCGCCGTTCGTTATCGACCAGGGGCCGGGCCTTCCGAAATGGCGCCCGGCGAACTATACGCAGAAATTCTACGGCCCCAGCACCATGCGTCTGGGGATCGAAAAATCGCGAAACCTGATGACGGTCCGTCTAGCGCAAACCATCGGCATGGACCGGATTGTCGACTACGCTAAGCGATTCGGAATCATTAACAACCTGCAACAAACCCTTGCCATGTCCCTGGGTGCCGGTGAAACCACACTTATGCGTCTGACGACGGCCTATGCCATGTTGGTGAATGGCGGCAAACGAATCGCCCCGACGCTGCTGGACCGGATCCAGGACCGCCACGGTCGGACCGTGTTTAGCCACGACAGACGGGCCTGCAAGGGGTGTCGACAAAAGGCCTGGTCCGGTGAGTTGCCGCCGCGCGTTCCAGACACGCGCAAGCAGGTCACCGATGCGGGAAGCGCCTATCAGGTGGTGGCCATGCTGAAAGGCGTGGTTGATCGCGGCACTGGCCGGCGTATTGCCAAGGTCGGCAAGCCATTGGCCGGAAAGACCGGCACCACCAATCAGGAACGCGATACCTGGTTCATCGGGTTCTCCCCCGATTTGGCCGTTGGCGTATTTGTTGGTTTCGATACGCCGATCCCGCTTGGGCGTCGGGAAACGGGCTCATCCGTGGCCGCGCCGGTATTTCGAGATTTCATGGGCGAGGCCTTGGAGGGCAAGCCGGCCATTCCCTTCCGAATTCCACCCAATATCCGCCTGGTCCGCGTGAATGCAAGAACGGGACAGTTGGCGCAGGTAGGCGAACGGAAC
>CAZNWX010000561.1:0-1683 GCA_964576415.1 uncultured Magnetovibrio sp.
GAGCGGATGACCTTCGGGAACGACGCTCCAGGCCGGGGAGCCTTTGGGCGAACGGGCTGTGGCCAAGGGGCCTTTGGGCACCGGGGCTGAGACGGGGACGTCTTCGGGCGGACTTGTCCAGGGTGGCGGCGTCTTCGGGCGGCGCGCTCGGAACCTGAAGGCTATAGGGCCGGAAGGTTCGTGGAGCAGGGGCGTTTCGGCGTCGCTGGTCCAGGAGGGGAAGCCTTCGGGTGGACCTTCCACGGTCGGGGCGTCTTCGGGCGGCCAGGCCGGGGGACAGAGGCCTTCGGGCAACTGGCCCCGAGGTTGGACGGTCCTCGGATCGGACAGCCTTGTCGGAACGCCTTCGGGCGGGAAGGCATGAACCAGGACACCTGCGGGTGAACAGGTTCAGGAGGCGTCAGGGCGTGCCTTCGAGCACGATGCTAAGACTCCGCGTCTGAGCACTTGGCGCCTCCTTTTTATTTTTTGCTCCTCAAGGGTCGAATATAGCCCGGAGGGCCGCACCCGGTGCCTGAGGGACGAAAAAAAGAGGCCCAGCGTGATGGCTGGGCCCCATTTCAGCGTCAGAAGATACTATCCGCGTCTATGCACTTGTACGCTTAAGTCAATAATCGGGGGAAACTCGTCGGTCAACAACAAATTGTGATGTCAACGTACAATGACAATAAATGTAGTGTTTTGTTACTTTTCAGCAATCCACGGGGCATGCCGTGCGGCTGTGAAGAGCGCGTCAGATTCTGTGGAAAAGCGTTGTTCTGCGAATCCACCAATGGCAAACCAACTGCTAAGCTCCTCGGCATCGCGCCGATAAATTTCGAACCCGTAGCTTCCGTCTTCTCGCCGGAAAAGATCGACGCAACGGGCGCCATCGGATGTTTCCAGCGATCTCAGGACAAGGTTCGTCATAACGATAAGCGAAGAGCCGTTGGATGATCCAACGGCTCTTGATAACTCGATCTCCGCGCTAGCGCGTCGGACTTAGTCGAGCGCCTTGATATCTTCGGCAGAAGTTCGACCATCGCGACCGGGCGCAATCTCGAACTCGACCTTCTGACCTTCGCGCAGACCCTGCAGGCCTGCAGCCTCAACGGCGGAAATGTGCACGAACACGTCTTTGCCGCCATCTTCGGGTTCGATGAAGCCGAACCCTTTCGTGGAATTGAACCACTTAACTGTACCAGTAGACATAAATAATCCTTCGAAATAAGCGTGAAACGCGTATTTGCCGCATATCTGCCACAATTGAAAGTGAAATTTTAAAAAAAAAGACCGGACACCTTGCTGCGTCCGGTCCTTACTCCCTCAAATTCGCAGGAGGACTTATTCAACCGCCTCTGCGGCTTTGTTGAAATATTAGTCCTTGTAGACTTCGGAGCCTTCCTCGTTAAACTTGTCTCTCATTACCTGCATACCTGTTTTCGCGTAGTCGCGAACGAGATTGGTAATCTCCATGGCACAGAACTTCGGCCCGCACATGGAGCAGAAATGGGCTGTTTTGTCGGCCTCCTTCGGCAGGGTCTGGTCATGGAAATCGCGGGCCATGTTTTCGCGCAGGGCAATGTGTTCCCTCTCTTGGTGATGACGTCTTGGAGGGCATAGTGGTAATGGTTGACCGGCTTGCCGCCCTTTGACCACAGGGGCGGATGCTGGTTCGAAAACTTTTCGACCAGCTTATCGCCT
>CAZNWX010000562.1:0-1678 GCA_964576415.1 uncultured Magnetovibrio sp.
CTCGTGCCCAAGCGCGCCGGCCTTCGGGATTTTCACGACGTCGCGCCCGCAGACAAACCGGCTCTCATTGAAGAAATTGACCGTGCCTCAAACGCCCTGCAGCGCCTGCACGATCCGGACAAAATCAACATCGCCGCCCTTGGTAACATGGTGCCGCAATTACATGTGCATGTGATTGCTAGGTTCACTACGGACCCGGCCTGGCCCAGGCCCATATGGGGTGAGGGTTCAGTGGCACCCTACAAGAGTGCCCAGTTGACCGATACTGTCGACGCCTTAAAAATGGCTTTCATTTGAGCCGATTCGGCCCACCCTTCCAGGCACCGACAACTGGGCTGTGGGAGTCCCGGGTACGGGCTTTAACGGTGAGAGCACCGAACAGTCCTTTGAATGCCACATCAAGTTGCAGACCAAGCGCGGTATCTTTTTCTTGAAAAACGTAGCCCTGTCGCAATTGGTCGCGGATAAGCCCCGCTAATATTTGTTCTCCAGGTCGCCAGAAATGAAACGGGCCACCGGCTCACGCGGGAACCCAATCGCTGTACACTAGTTCCGGCGCACGGCTGGCAAAACGGGTCCGGTCACGGGGCGGGGCCTGTTAGCCGGCCACCGCGATCACCTCGCGGGTCCGGCTGACCCGATCCCCCCAGACCTCATTGAACTTTCCGATCAGGGTCTGCAGAGCTTCGGAATCCTGAATAGCGGCAGCGGCTTCGACGCTCCCAAATTCGTAGAATGCCATATGGATTGCGGAATCAACGCGGCTCCAGCCTCGCCAGGCGCCGGTGGCGTTGAACATCTCTTCGGCTTCCTTCAAATGCTCGTTCTGGTACCAATCCTCGAACGCCGCCCGGTCCGCTTCGGGGACATCTGCCCGTACGATAAATACACCTTTCGTGGTCATCTCATTCGTCCTTTCCGCTCCTTCACATGACGTGATGCAAACCCTGGTAAAGGCCGCATCAAACACGCAGCATGCTCGAATATTGGGATGTTCATCGCAACAGTCATTGAGCAGGAATGAAACGAGACCACCCAGGTTTTCGAGCCGGGTCCGATGGATGATCAGGCACGACCGGCGTTCCAATGTGACCATGCTAGCCTTCTCAAGTCCCGACAAGTGAACCGAAGCAATGGTAGCAGAGCCTGATGGAGACGGGTTTGGTCGACAATTCCGTGGCCGCGGTTCTCGAAGCCGCCTATTCAGACATCAACCTTTACGATGAGACATTTTTTTAGATAAGAATGCGACGCGTCAGTACACGCTTGGCCGCGTATCAAGAACCGGGCGTAAGCTTCTAGGCGCTGTTGCACCCTATTGGTTGGCGAATGCCGTCTCACGGAGGCCCGACAAAGTCGCTGTCGGGGTGATCGCTTCCGCATCGACAATCAATTCGATGATCGCTGGCTTGCCCGACTGTTTGGCACGGTCAAAGGCAGCGGCGAAATCCTCGGTCTTCTCCACCCGCTCGCCGTGCGCACCGAAGGATTGGGCGAACAGCATGAAATCCGGGTTGGTGAGATCCGTGGCGATGACGTTTCCCGGGTAGTCCCGTTCCTGGTGCATGCGAATGGTGCCGTAAGTTCCGTTGTTTACGATCACCGCGATGGCGGCGATGCCATAGTGCGCCGCCGTGGCCATTTCCTGGCAGGTCATCATCACATCACCGTCGCCGCA
>CAZNWX010000563.1:0-1677 GCA_964576415.1 uncultured Magnetovibrio sp.
CATCTCGACAACGGCTGGCTGGACAAGTAATCGACGCCTAAGCATGGACCCCACCCGCCGTCGTGTTCGGCGGCGGGTGGACCCATGAAGTTCAAGGGACCGGGAATCACCAATGTCTAAGTATATTCTTAAGCGCCTGTTGATGTTGATTCCGACGCTGATCGGCGCTGCTATTTTTGTTTTCTTCCTTTTACGCCTGGTCCCAGGCGATGTCTGCGAGCTTCGTCTCGCTGGCTCCGGCCTTTATGCCGATCCAGCGGAGATCGCGCTTTGCCAGAAGAACCTTGGGTTGGACCAACCAATCCTCGTTCAGTTTTTTGACTTCCTTTGGGGTTACGTAGTCTTTGACCTGGGCGACTCGATGTGGACCGGTTTCCCCGTCGTCCACGAGATCGGCCTGCGTTTCGAGCTTTCCCTGCAGGTCGCCATCATGGCGACAACTGTCGCGGTCATCATCGCCATCCCGCTGGGCGTCATTTCCGCCGTTAAACAGGACACCTGGATCGACTATTTGGTTCGGACATTCTCCATTGCCGGGATTGCCATGCCATCCTTCTGGCTCGGCATCCTGATCATCCTGGGCCTGTTGATCTCGACCCAGCACTTTTTTGGCGAACCCTGGATGCCACCCATCGACTACGTCCCCATCTGGGAAGATCCCATGCGCAACCTGTCTCAGCTAATCTGGCCGGCGGTAGCGACGGGATACCGCTATTCCGCCGTGGCTACGCGAATGACACGTTCGGCACTTCTTGAAGTGCTGCGCGAAGATTATGTCCGCACGGCCCGTGCCAAGGGCCTTATAGAGAAGATTATCATCAACCGACACGCGCTGAAGAACTCGCTTCTGCCGGTTGTCACCATCATTGCCATTGAATTTGCCTTCCTCATGGGCGGATTGGTGGTTACCGAGCAGGTGTTCAACCTGAATGGTTTAGGCAAGCTGTTCGTCGAATCCGTTGGCGCGCAAGACTTCAACATGACCCAGCAGTTAGTCATGCTGGTGGTGGTCATCTTTGTGTTCACCAACCTATTCGTCGATGTGCTCTACGCGTGGTTGGACCCACGTATCCGGTATAGCTGAGGATTTGGTCATGACACCGCCATCAGAAACTGCCGCTGCTGAAATTGAAGTAGAAGCCGATTTCGAAGAACTGGCTGAGAAAAAACCCTGGTACATTCGCACCATAGAAATGGCCCGCCAGCAGCCACTTGCCGCGTCGGGTTTTGTCATCATTATTATCATGCTCTCAATGGCGATCTTTGCCGACTTGCTAACGGTCTTCCCTGCGGAGGACAATGACCTCGAATATATGCTGGCCGAACCTGGTACCATACACAGTGACCTCGAGTTGACGTTCTTTCTGGGCGCCGACCAATTTGGCCGCGACCTCTTGACCAGGATCGTTTATGGCGCACGGACAGCGCTGTTTGTAGGCTTCACCTGCGCTATCATCGGATCGACCCTGGGATTGATCCTGGGCGTCGCCAGCGCCTACTTCGGCGGCTGGTTCGATCTGGTCGTGCAGCGCGTCGTCGACGTGGTCATGGCCTTCCCGCTGATCATCCTGGCCCTTGCCGTCGTCGCGACCTTGGGTCCCGGAACCCAGAACGTAATCATCGCCATCACCATACCGTTCATCCCACAATGTGCGCGTGTGGTGCGTTCGAACGCCC
>CAZNWX010000564.1:0-1676 GCA_964576415.1 uncultured Magnetovibrio sp.
ACACGCGCCAACTGAAATGGCCACCTCCGCAATGGCACCGTTGTTGACCGCGACGCGAGCCGCGACCATGGCGATCGAGATTACCAAGTACTTGCGTGCACCCAGTTTTAAGAAATGGGATCGTCCCCGGCCAGAATCACGCGAGACGTGGATTGCTGTCATCATTTCGTTTGAGCGGAGTGCTGTTTGACTTGGCCCCGTGATGAAATCGCTCAGAGCCATGGCCCTGGACCCTGCGGCTGACACCAACTCGTCTGTGGCATCCAAGGCGAGCAGGCACGGGGCGCCATCAGCGGCAGGGGAGGCGTTGCACAGGTTACCGGCAATGGTTCCGGCATTCTGGATCTGCATCGACCCCACTTCCCTTGCGGCCGATTTGAGCGCGTTAAAGGAGGGCGGTAGGTCCGCACGAATAATGTCCGTCCAAGTGGTGGTGGCACCAATACGCCAGCCGTTGTCCGAGACATGCACGCCACGCAAGCCATCAATGGCGGTGACGTCCAGTATGGGGCCGGAGAGAGCAGGGCGATCCGTACTCGGAAACAGGTCTGTGCAACCGGCCGCGACATGGCCCGAATGGCTGGACAGCCAGTCCAGGGCGGCACCGAGTTCCGTGGGTCGGAAATAGGTCACGGCGGTGAAATCTTCCCCAATCCAAAAATTGTTTGTATACAAATAAATTTTGCATTGGGAAACATTTGCTGTCAACATGCTTTATGACGATGGCGATTGCGCAATTTAGCGAGGTGATCACTTGGTGAAAACACGTCCCCAATCGGTGCCGGTCGATGACAAGGGGTATCAACTCTACGAACAAGTGGGGTATATCCTGCGTCAAGTTAGCCAACGCCATATGGGAATTTTTGCTGATCAGATCGCCGATTTAACACCGACCCAGTTTGCGGCCTTGGCTAAGCTATGCGAATGGCGATCTATCTCGCAAAACGAATTGGGACGCCAGACATCCATGGATGCAGCGACGATTAAGGGGGTCGTCGACCGCCTACGTAATCGGGGATACGTAGACAGCCAGCCTGACCAGCGTGATCAGCGTCGCCTCATCCTGTCACCAAGCACCCAGGGCGAACGCGTGTTTGCTGATTTGGTGGCAGTGGCCCGTGAGATCACAGCAAAAACTCTGGCGCCTTTGACAAAGAAAGAGCAGGACCAGTTTCTGCGCTTGTTATCAAAGTTGAAGTAGGCGGAGCCATTATCATGAAGGATGCCCCCTCGGGTCAGGTTGTCGGCGTCGATGTCGGCGGAACGTTCACCGATCTGGTCATGTTGGATCAAGCCGACGGCACGGTACGCTTGGCGAAAGTGCCGAGTACCATGGATAACCAGGCGTTCGGTGTTCTCGCCGCACTTGACGGAGCCGAAGCCGACTATCCCAAACTTGACCTGATCATCCATGGGACCACGACGACCACCAACGCCGTTCTGGAGCGTAAGCTGTCGAAGACAGGCTTGATCACCACACAGGGATTTCGGGATATTCTAGAGCTGGGCCGGCGTACACGGCCTCAGGCCTATGGCATGACCGGGTCTTATACGCCGGTGATCCCGCGCAATCTTCGTCTTGAGGTGGCGGAACGCATGGATGCGGCTGGCGACGTGGTCACGCCTCTTGATGAGGCCGGTGTGCGGACCGCCGCCGAGGCCTTATTGGCCGCGGG
>CAZNWX010000565.1:0-272 GCA_964576415.1 uncultured Magnetovibrio sp.
TTGTATCACGACGTCCGTCCAGCAATCCGCCTCCGTTCAATCCCCTATTTGTTGTTCCTTATCTCGGGCCCTAGCGGTGCCGGTGCCTTGGGCTAACGTGCCGGCCGACGCCCATGCAGATGACGTCCTGCATTTGGCGACCCTTCAAAATTTACACCAGAAACGCATCGAACCACATCATGACGAAAATCCGTGAGGGCCACACCCTCCCTTGCACGGCCCAACGGAGGACCCGATAATCAAGGCTGTGCTAAGTAAGAAGAAAGGAACCC
>CAZNWX010000565.1:282-1673 GCA_964576415.1 uncultured Magnetovibrio sp.
CGTCCATGTCCGCGCCCGACGTATACGAAGTTACAGCCGTCAAGTACGCCCATAACGAACGCGCTGCATCGGGCAGCTTCATGCAATCTGACGACATTCATGATTCTGAGGCGGCCCTGGATTTTTTCGTCTGGGCGTGCGTATCCGAGAACAGAACGTTCGTCGTCGACACGGGCTATAACCAGGAAACTGCCGAACGCCGCGGCCGGACCTTGATCCGCTGTCCAGGCGACGGTTTAAAGCTCATCGGCGTTGACCCGGCGAAAGTCGAAGACGTGATCATCACACACCTTCATTACGACCATGTGGGTAATTTCAATCTCTTTCCAAAAGCCACCTACTATCTCCAGGACCGGGAGATGAATTACGCCACGGGACGCAACATGGCCCACCAGGTGTTCTCACATCCATATGACGTCGACCACGTGACAGGCATAGTTCGCGAGGTCTATGCGGGACGCGTCAGCTTTGTCGACGGGGATGCGGAACTAGCGCCCGGCCTGAGCGTGCATCACATCGGCGGCCACACGGACGGTATGATGAGTGTGCGGGTCCGGACAAAGCGAGGCTGGCTCGTGTTGGCCTCAGATGCGCTGCACCTATACGCCAACATGGAAACAACGAACCCGTTTCCCATCGTCTACAGCGTTGGCGACATGGTAAAGGGCTACGCGCGGCTGCATGAATTGGCGGACTCATCGGCGCACATTATTGCCGGACACGACCCGCGGGTGATGGCGGAATATCCGCCGGTTTCAGACGAACTGGTCGGGATCGCCGTCCGCTTGGACATTCCGCCTAACTGAATGCGCTTAGATGCAACACCTGGCAAGCCCATGTGAAATTCATTCCGGCGCTTTCCGCGGATCAACTGCGGCACGCGACAGGCTCGGCGGGCATGCCATAGAGCACGCGGCCCAGTTCCTGCGCCATAGGTTTGTCGCCATGAACCTCCGCCCAAAGATCTCGGAACCGATTCTAGTCCTGATGCCGGCATTCACCGCACGACCGATGGCCGGCCGACAGCACCGCCGCTTCGTCGAGAAAAAAGAGCTCTGTTTAATACCGCGGGATCATAACATTCCGATGACGACCATGGAAATCCCGTAGACATGTAAACCAATTCCAGAGTTTCCATCGGACCGCCCCGAGAATCTGGCGATCGTCGTGTAGAACACCCCGGTTTCCCATGAACAGTCCGCGGGCCTTGACCGTGACGATCTCACCTGTGGGCACGACGCGGTTTTGTAACGGCAACTTATACAGCCACGTTATCGATCAAGCGGGCCTTGCCTAGCCAGGCCGCGGCCAAGACCCGTCCGGGACCCCCGGAGCAGCGATACTGCTCCAGAGTCTTCGCATCACGGACCGTGACGTAGTCGACCTCGCGA
>CAZNWX010000566.1:0-1670 GCA_964576415.1 uncultured Magnetovibrio sp.
TGCGGCGGAGTGACCCAGAAATCTTTTTAGCACATCGTGTGCGTTTGATATTTTGCAAGAGCGAAATACTACCGGACCTTGTTATACATACGGTTGATTGGTGGTTCAACAGAAAAATTGTGCACATGCGAAATGATTTCATTCACGTCTCTATAAATCGTGTTTCCAAAGCTTATCGTGGTTTTGTGACGAGGTTTTGATTTATATCAACTGTCCGGCGATCCAATCGGCCAGTGGGCGATGCAGGAGCGTGGCAGACTGGCCGCCGGCGATCATGCCGATGTGTCCGGCCTTGACGGTCCGCAAGGTCGCGTTCGGCAACGCGTCGACGAGGGGCAGGACCGAGTCCGGAGGGACGATGTAGTCGTGTTTGGGGACGACCACCAATGCCGGCTGATCCAGTTTCGTGGGATCAACGAAAGTGCCGCTGATGGCCCAGACACCGCGTCCGGGCGTGTTTTTCCCGTACCAGTCGAACAGGCACTCGCGGGCAACGGGACCTGCTAAGGGAACGCCGTCATTTAACCAATCCTCCAGGGCCACGAAGTTCGCGAACTTTCTTGAGGTAGCGCTAACGGTGGCCAGATCGCGAAACTTGGAACCGGCCAGGTTGGGATTGAGGCCATTGAACAGGGCCTGCAGAACATCGACGGGCAACATTCCCTGCGCGGCGATCATTATCTCCAAGCTGGGGCGCATAGCGTTCAGGGCGGCGCGGGCCGGGCCGTGATCGGCGTGAAAATCCCACGGGGTTGCCAGCAGCGCCAGGGGGCCGACCTCGCCGGGGCGGCGGGCCGCCAGCCCGAGGGCGAGGTTGCCGCCCATGCAGTAACCGAGAAGGGCCGGCGAGCTGCCGGTTTCTGCGCGCACATGGTCGAGGGCTGCGCCAAGGTGGCCGTCGATGTAATCACTTAGGGTAAAGGTGCGTTCCGCCTCATCGGGCGTGCCCCAATCCAGGAGTAGGGGGCGCAGGCCGCGCCTGGCGACGGCCCGCATCAAGCTACGGCCCTCGATCAGGTCAAGGATGTGCCCCCGATTGATAAGCGAAGGAATGCAGAGCACCGCCGGCGCGTTCGCCGCGCCTTCGACGACGGCGCCATAATCCAGTAGCCGGGCAGACCGGCGGTGCCAAATGGTCGGCGGTTCTGGCGGGCGGGCGGTAGCGGGGGCCTTTTGATAGCGGGCGACCCCGTCGGCGAAGGAATCGAGCCGCCCGATGGCCTCCGCATAAACTGCGGCGACAAAGTCTTCAGGATTTGTTTTTTCGACGTCCCTTGCTAGACGCGCTGCCGCGTCCCGCAGTTTCGGACTCAAGCTCAGCGACCCGCTCCTCCAGAGTGGCAACGCGCCGACGGAGCTCAGCGACGTCAGGATCTGCGTCGCTATCAGAAGGGGTAGTGGACGGGGACCGGTCCGAGGCGCAGTCATTTCCGCTCTCCCGGCTGGGCCATGCCGACGCGCTGGCGATGTCGGCGAAGGCCTGGGCGGAAGAACTCATCATCGCCATGGTCTGCGCCATGACCTTGGTCATGTCCTGATCGCTCGCCAGCGTATTCAGATGTTCCTGCCACAGGTCCATGTACCGCCGGGCTAGATCTTCCATGTCGGGGGTGTCGGGCATGTCTCATCCTTTGCCTAAAATGCTGCACTTGATGCTGCACGCGCAAGAA
>CAZNWX010000567.1:0-1667 GCA_964576415.1 uncultured Magnetovibrio sp.
TCCGACGTGGCTGGCGTCCGCGCCGCCATCGACGCGGCCGGACATCCGGCGTTGCTCGTGTGCGACACCATCGCGTCCTTGCTCACTTGTCAGTACGAGATGGATTCCTGGGGCGTAGATGTGACCATCGGCGCTGGTCAGAAAGGGTTCATGCTACCGCCTGGTTTGGGCTTCAATGCGGTTAGCCCGAAGGCGCGAGAAGTTGCCAAGACCTGCCAACGACCCGGCAACTACTGGGATTGGTCGGAGCGTCTGGAATCGGAGGAGTTCTACTTGTCCTTCTGCGGCACTGCGCCCGAGCACATGATGTTCGGCTTGCGCGCCGCCATTGACATGATTAACGAGGAAGGCGTCGAAAACGTGTTCAAGCGGCACTACCGCCTATCGCGGGCCGTGCATGCGGCGGTGGAAAAATGGGCCGAGGGCGGCGCGCTACAAAACAACGCCGTCAATCCCGATGACCGATCGAACTCCGTGACCACGGTCCTGCTTGATGAAGTGCATGATCCAATCGACCTGCGCAATCTCTGCCGGGAGCGCTACAATCTGGCGCTGGGCAACGGTATGGGCAAGATCATGAACGAATCCTTCCGTATCGGCCACATGGGTGATCTAAACGAGGCAATGATCTTCGGCACCTTGGGTGCCGTCGAAGCCGGGTTGAAGGGCCTTCAGATCCCGCATGGCGAAGGCGGCGTGAACGCGGCAATAGACAGCCTGTTGGAATTTGACGACTGACCCGTGTCCGGATGCCGGTTCCGGCGTCCTGCGTTCAGTAGTTAATGGCATCCGAGATGCCGCCATCGACGGCAATAGCCTGCCCGGTAACCATGCGCGCCATGGGCGAGCAGAAGAACAGGACGGCGTTGGCGATGTCCTCGGGTTGTGTGAACTCGCCCATGGGAATCTCTTGGGCTTTCTGGCGTTCCATTTCTTCGACGCTCACCCCGGCGTCGCGGGCATAGCGTTCGAACCCTTCCATCATCCGATCGGTCACGGTCGTGCCAGGATGAACGCAATTCACGGTGATCTTGTCACGGGCTATGAAGTCGGCGAAGGACTTGGTAAAATTTGCGACGCCAGCGTTGATGACGCCGTTGGTCACGCGGTGTGACGCTGATATGCGCGCCGTGATCCCGCCGATGTTGACGATCCTGCCCCAACCGTTCTTCTGCATGTGGGGCAATACCTCCCGCGCGCTGCGGATATAGGCCATCAATTTTACGTCCAAATGGTTGCGCCACAATTCATCCGTCTGCTCGTTCATGGGCGCGCGAACGGAACTGACGGCATTGTTGACGTGAATGTCTAGTCGCCCCGCCGTGGCGGCAACTTGGCTTATGAAGGCCTGGATGTTCTCAAGCACGCGAACGTCGACGACAATCGGCCAGGCGTCGACGCCCTTGGCACGGATTTCTTCAGCCGTGGCGTTCAAGGTTTCCGCCGTGCGGCCGCAAATCCCAACGCTTGCGCCGTGATCGGCTAGGGCCAGGGCCACTGCCTTACCGATGCCGCGTCCGCCTCCGGTGATCGTCGCCACCCGACCTTGAAGCTCTAAGTCCATGCTGAATCTCCCTGTTGTCTGAGCTGCTTGAACCGGATGTTTTCAGGCTTCTCAGCCCTTGGCAACGGGGTTTGGGCGCTAAGACCGCCATTGCCAACCGCGC
>CAZNWX010000568.1:0-1661 GCA_964576415.1 uncultured Magnetovibrio sp.
CGTTACAATATTTCCTCAGTATCTGCGTAACGCGACAACACCGAGAGCGCCCACTTTTGTCCACCCGTTCGGTCATTGTCCACGACCTACACCAAGCCCGCGCGGCGGCGGCCCAGGCCAAGGCCATCGGCGCGCCGGTGGAACTCCGAAGCCCGCCCAACGGCGCGGCTATACTTGGCCCCGGCGCCTTCAAGGCCATCGCAGATGATCTGGCGCAAACCCATCCGGGTGCGGCGTCGAGCATGATCCTCGATTGCGGAACCAATGCGGGCCTGGCCATGGCGGCGCTTCGACAAGGTTGCAAAGACATTTGCGTCGATGTTCCCGCCGAAACCCACGCGAAGATTGCCGCCATGGCGCAAGCGCAATCCGCCCGTCTACACGGCCCCGTTGAGATCGCCCTTGATCTCGCGGCCACCGCCGACGGCGGAACATCTGACGACCGGAACCGGATGAAAGCATTACTTGAACAATTTCTCCGTGGAGATGCGCACGATGTCTGACACCGACGATATCGGATGTCGCCTTTACCTCATCACCCCGCCGAAGATCGATAGGGTGGTCTTCCGCGATGACTTGGCGGCAGCCCTGGATGCTGGCGATGTGGCGGCAATTCAGCTGCGCCTCAAGAACGTCAGCGATGACGAAATCAAGCGCGCAGTTGATATCCTGCTGCCCGTCGCCGACGCCCGAGGTGTGACATTCATCATGAATGATAGACCTGACTTGGCCACGGAGACCGGGTGCGGCGGCGTGCATATCGGGCAAGAAGACGTCAAATATGAAGCGGCCCGCGCCGCCGTCGGAGACAACCGTGTGGTCGGTGTCACCTGCCATGATTCCAAACACCTGGCGATGGTTGCTGGCGAGAAAAAAGCGGACTACGTGGCCTTTGGCGCCTTCTTTCCGACCCAAACGAAAGACGCCCGATACCACGCAGAACCGGAATTGCTGGCCTGGTGGTCGGAGATGATGGTCGTTCCCGTCGTCGCCATCGGCGGGATCACAATCGACAACTGTCCGCCGCTTGTGGCGGCGGGGGCCGATTTTCTGGCGGTGGTGTCGGCTGTCTGGGATCATCCGGACGGACCCGCCACCGCCGTGATCGCGTTCAACAAGGTGATGGCCGAGCCCCGGGTCTGAAACATTGCCTCCACAGGGCCAAGCTGATAGAACCCGCGCATTCTCTGAACTCCACTAAAGTTTTGGGTCCAAAGCGATGAAGATTGACGGCAATGCCATCCGTCCAGGGATGGTCATCGAACATAAGGGTAGTCTGTGGCGCGCCGTGAAAACCGAACACACCCAACCGGGGAAGAGCGGCGCCTACATGCAGGTCGAATTGAGAGACATCCGTTCCGGAACTAAGCTCAATGAGCGGTTCCGTGCCTCCGAGAAAGTCAACCGCGCAACGTTGGAGCAGCGGGAACATCAGTACTTGTTCTCCGACGGCGACAGCCACACGTTTATGGACAACGAAACCTATGAGCAGGTGGAATTGAACACGGAACTGCTGGGCGAAGACCAAGTCCCGTTCCTTCAAGATGGCATGGCCGTCATCCTAGAAAGTCACGAAGGTGCGCCGCTGGGCGCGCAATTACCCAATTCTGTGATCCTGGAAGTGGCTGAAGCCGATGCGGTTGTCAAAGGCCAAACCGCAT
>CAZNWX010000569.1:0-1639 GCA_964576415.1 uncultured Magnetovibrio sp.
CTCCGGCCCCTGCCTCCCGAAGACAGTGCTCTACCAGGCTGAGCTACACTCCGACTGAAGGCCGCGGTTATAGCGCCCTGAACCGATCAGGGCAAGCGTTGCCCTAGCCGTTTCGACGCACTGCTCAGTAGGCGCGGTGGATACAGAAGTCGATCAGTTCGTCGAGGGCACGCTTCTCTTCTCCATTGCCAAACAGACACAGCGAATCCCGCGCGATGGCGCCGTAGTGCTGTGCGCGCGCCACCGTGTCGGTGAGTGCGTTGTGCTTGGTCATCAACTCGAGGGCGCGGAGCAAGTCATCTTCAGTCTGCTGCAGGTCCTCCAGGGTGCGGCGCCAGAACACGCGCTCCTCATCGTCGCCGCGCCGGAACGCGAGAATAATCGGTAGCGTAATCTTGCCCTCGCGGAAATCGTCGCCGATGGCCTTGCCCAACTTCGCCTGCTCAGCGGAGAAGTCGAGTACGTCGTCGATCAGCTGGAACGCGATGCCCAGGTTCATCCCATAGGTCTCCAGAGCCTCTTCCTCGACCCGGGGGCGGTCGGCTACCACGGCGCCGATGCGGCACGCGGCCGCGAACAGCTGCGCCGTCTTGGCGCGGATCACGTCCAGGTAGGCGGTCTCACTGGTTTCCGTGTCGTTCGAGGTGATCAACTGCAGCACCTCGCCCTCGGCGATAACGGACGATGCGTGCGAAAGGATGCGGAGTACGTCCCTGGATCCGTCCTCGACCATCAACTCGAAGGACCGGCTGAAGAGGAAGTCGCCGACCAGAACGCTGGCCTTGTTGCCGAACACGGCATTCGCCGAGGCTAAGCCACGGCGTAGGTCGCTCTCATCCACAACGTCGTCATGCAGCAGTGTTGCCGTGTGGATGAACTCCACACAGGCGGCCAACGCGATATGGCGGGTCCCATTTTCGTAGCCGCACATCTTTGCCGATGCGAGGGTGAGAACGGGCCGCAGCCGTTTGCCGCCGGCCGCGATCAGGTGGCTGGCCAACTGTGGGATCAGGTCCACCGGCGAGTTCATATGGCGGATGATCAATTCGTTGACATCGCGGAGCTCATCCGCGACTAACGCAATCAGCCCGTCCAGCGACGGATTCTTTCTCTCGCCATCAAGGCTAACGACGACGCCCATCGGGCATTCTCCTGATCTTCGTTCTTGTCCGCCTCAGCCCCAGCCCACACCTTGACGGCCTATCTCCGATGCTTGAGCATAGGGATGGCTTTCCCAAACGGTCAAGGCAATAGCCCCGAAACGTAATCACCTTAGCGAGATGATCGAACTGACCCGCACCAATGATGCCGTGTTCCTGTCTTGGCTGACCATGCGCCTGGAAGAGGAAGATGTGGACGCCGTCGTCCTGGATACATATACGGCCATAGCCGAAGGATCCATCGGCGCCATCCAGCGCCGGGTCATGGTGGCTGATGATGATCTGGCCCGGGCGCGCTTTGTGCTTCAGGAGGCGACCAATCTGTGAGCACGGTAGGCCAGATTGCAGGCCTCACGGAAACCTATCTGCTTGGTCAGCGGGTCACCTGCCTGCAGCCCGAGAACGGTTTTCGTGTCGCCATTGATGCGGTCTTGCTGGCGGCCGCCGTGCCAGCGCGGCCCGGCCAATGAACCATGGAT
>CAZNWX010000570.1:0-1632 GCA_964576415.1 uncultured Magnetovibrio sp.
GAAGATGGCGGATATCCCCTTTGGCGCGTCATTGCTGAAGAATCCGGTTTCCACAGCGCCGGGCTTCCGGTTGGAAAACGTCTTTGTCATGGCCGGTGTGCCCCGGATCATGCAGTCCATGTTCAAGGAATACACCCACGAACTGGTCGGCGGCGCAAAGATACTGTCGGCGTTGGTGACGTCCCATGTGCCTGAAGGCACCATTGCCATGCGGTTGGGCGAAATACAGGACAACTTCCCTGACGCTGACGTCGGCAGCTATCCGTTCTGGAACGATGGCAAGCCGGGTACCAATCTGATCGTCCGGCACCCGGTTCGCGATGTCGGCAACGCGGCCTGGGATGAGCTCGTGCAGATGATTAAGGATCTTGGAGGCACCCCGGTCGACGTCAAACGGCCTGAATAGCCGCAGGCGATCGTTACCGTTCAACCAGAAACTCGGAGATATCCACCCGCGCCTGCCACTCGTGGCGCACCAGTTCCGGGTCCATGTGCTCTTCCTCCGGATACCCGACACAGAGATAGGCGATGAACTGCCAGGCGTCCGGTACGTCCAGGGTCCGGGCCACGTCAGTTGGGTCGAGGATCGAAACCCATCCGACGCCGATGCCCTGCGTCCGCGCCGCCAGCCACAGGGTCTGGATGGCTCCAACCACCGAATAGGCTAAGGTTTCGGGCATGGTCCGTGAGCCCAGTCCATGGCCGTGCGGCGTTTGTGTGTCGGAGAACACGGCGAGTTGCACCGGTGCCTTGTCTAGCCCGTCGAGTTTCAGCGTCGCATACAGCTTCGCCCGTTCGCCGCTGTAGTTGCCCAAGGCGTTGGCGTTGGCTGTCTCGAAGTTCGCCCGGATGGTGGCGCGCCGGTTTGGGTCCGCCACGTTGACGAAGCGCCAGGGTTGGGAGTTTCCGACGCTCGGCGCCAACGCCGATGTCGCGATTAATTCTTCGATCAGTTCGTTGTCTACCTGATCGGTGCGGAACCGACGCACGTCCCGACGCCAGAGGAACAGCTGTTCCAACTTATCTCGGAAGGCCACGTCGAAAACGGGCGGCCGGTAAAGGTCTCCAACTCTGGCCATCGGGTCACTTTAGAGGGTCCGTTCCAGATGGCAATCACCGCCGAGTGCAGGGGCGGGTATGTTGTTGATCGATATCGGTTCGCACGCGTCGTCGGGCAGCCAGCCCCCGCTCGCGATAATTGAGGATGGCGTATGGTTAGGTTTCGCCGTCCTCTTCCATGGCGCGGGCATTTGGCGTGCGCGCTACCTGCGCGATCATATAAGCGTATACCGATAGCCGTGAGGCCAGTGCAATGGAGGGATCGATCATGACGTGCCGTTGCCTCTCCCCAGTTAACGTCTTTGCACGGTCACGGGCCGGGGAAAACTCGTCAGGTCCGGAATTGAAAGCGGATGATAGCCAGCCTAGGGTCGGGCCGATGCGGGCGTGGTGAAATTGGTAAACACAAGGGATTTAAAAGAAAATTAGTCTCTTGTGTCGTTTAGTAATGGTCATGTTTGTGAATGCAAAAACTCATTGATATTAATAGCTTAATTGAATGTCACCATCGTTACTCTATCATCAATAATTACTAAAAAGGTGTCACACCTCTATAGTAAGGTTTTTTGTTGG
>CAZNWX010000571.1:0-1620 GCA_964576415.1 uncultured Magnetovibrio sp.
TTCCAAAATCATCAATATAAATACCGAACCCTTGCTCATGGAGTACTTCAAGCGCGTAGTGGACCCGGTCAGCGGCATCCTGGACTCGGTGGCCGACTATGGCGACTGGGTCGACGTCGCGATGGCCGAAGGCAATGGCGCGGGCCAGGCCCACGCGCTGCTGCATGCCGCCCGACAATTCCGCTGGATAAAGGTCCGCCGTCGGCGCATCCAGGCCCACGGCAGCGAGCTTGTCGATGGCGTGGGCCTTCGCCACCTGGGGGTTAATGTGCTGGCTCTGGAGAAGATGGAAGGCGACGTTCTCCCAGACCGGCATACTGTCGAAAAGGCCGGATTTCTGAAACGTCATACCAAAATGATCGAGGAAGCCGTCACGTTCCGCGTCGGAATGGGTGGTGACATCACGCCCTTCGAATGCGATCAAGCCGTCATCATAGGGGATCAGGCCCATAATGCACTTCAAGACTAAGGTCTTGCCGGACCCCGAGCCGCCAATGAGCACCAGGGAATCGCCTTTCCGAACCTGCAAGTCCACGCCTTGCAGCGCCTTGTTGGTCCCGAAGGTCTTGGTCACGCCCGAAAGGTCAAGTAGGGCGGCGGTTTTGTTCATGCGGGGCGATCACCGATGCAGGTTGTGCGCTCCATGTAACGCGGTTGGTCGTCAGGATAGTCCATGATCGCATAGTGCATCAAACATCGGTTGTCCCAGATGACCAGATCGTATTCTTGCCATCGGTGCCGGTAGAGGAACTCTGGCCGCATGCAATGGGCATACAGAAAATCCAAGAGCGCCCGACTTTCATCGCGATGAAAGCCCTGGATGTGACTGGTGAAGCCCGGGTTCACGAACAAGCTCTTGCGGCCTGTTTCCGCATGGGTGCGCACGATTGGGTGCAAGGCACGGTTGGTGCCGTCCTCCAGGTCGTCGGTAACCAGGACGCGGGTCGTGTACTGGCTGTGGGCGGCCACCTCGAAGTCGTGGGCCGCGTGTAAGGGGGTCAAAATGGCTTTCATGGCGTCACTCAAGGCCTCGTAGGCGCGGCTTTGATCGCAGAAGATGGTATCGCCGCCCGATGGCGGGATCTGTTTTGCCGAGAGGATCGACGCGCCGGCCGGCCGCTCGCGGAAACTTACATCCGAATGCCAATAGGTGCCGGCCCCCTTGCGGCCCTTCGGCTTGCCGTCACCGTCAACCTGGTTGGAGACGCGATAGATCTCCGGGTGGTCCGGGTGCATATAGATGCTGACCGTGTCCTGCAGAGGTTCCTCATCTGGATCGCCGAAAAGGGGACCGAAGTGTTGGGCGAAGACGATGTGGCGGTCGCTGGCTAGGTCTTGGCCTCGAACCACCGCCAAGCCACCGGCATCCAGCCACGCCTGACGCACGGCCAGGGCCACGTTGTCACCGCCCGCCGAAACATTGGCGCCCGAAATCTCCGCCCCGAAATGCGGGGAAAGGGGTTTGATGGTGACGTCCACCTTGATCTCCTTGTCGCTGCTTTTTGGTTTCATAGCGCGTGAGAACTTCATGCGGAACGGAGGGCTATTTCATTATCCGTACAGACTTTTCATTCTGGGGCCGGCTCGCGTCTTTTCGTCTCTCCGCAATCTTGTTAGGGT
>CAZNWX010000572.1:0-1614 GCA_964576415.1 uncultured Magnetovibrio sp.
GTTTCTGTTCATCCAGGCTGACTAATTGGCAGCGTGGTGCTTTCCAGTTTACGACAACAGAATTGGGAAGACGCCTTGGATTGGCTCGCGGCGGTTTAGAGGCGGTTGCAAGACCCGCATCAACGAGGCAGGCTTGTAGTCGAGCAGGAGATCACCATGGACACCACCCCTTTCACCAATTCTCAAGTCGTTGCCGCTTTCGAAGATAAAACCCGGCATTCCAAGGCGCGTCACTTAGAGGCCTGCGACGTATTTCCCAGCGGTATCGTTCACGACTCCCGTCACATGAAGCCTCATCCCATATATATAGAGCGTGCCGAGGGTGCGCGGAAATGGGACGCTGACGGCAACGAGTACGTGGATTACTACGGCGGGCATGGTTCGCTGTTGCTGGGGCATGCGCACCCCAGCATGATTAACGCCGTAAATAGTCAGATCAGCCAGGGCACCCACCCAGCTGCTTGCCACGATCTGGAACTGAAGTGGGGGCAATTGGTGAAGCTCCTGATCCCGTCGGCGGAACGCGTCCGCTTCACGTCCAGCGGCACGGAGGCTAACCTCATGGCTATCCGCCTAGCGCGAGCGTTTACGGGAAAGAACAAGCTGGTGCGGTTCAAGAACCATTTCCACGGTTGGCAGGATCATGTGGCCTTCGGCTCCAAATTCGCGGGTACGGATAACGTCCCCGGGATCATTGACGGTATCATTAAAAATGTGATTGTTGCCGATCCTGCCGACCCGGATAGCGTCAAGGAGACGCTGGAAATGGATGGTGATATCGCCGCCGTTATCCTGGAGCCCACTGGCGCAAGTTCGGGACAGATCCCACTCGGTCGTGAGTTCGTCAAGATGCTCCGCGAGGTGACCAAAGCTCAGGGCATTGTGCTGATCTTCGATGAGGTCGTTACAGGGTTCCGCGTTTCCGCAGGCGGCGCGCAGGCGGCCTACGGTCTGCTGCCCGACTTGACGGCATTGGCGAAAATCCTGGCAGGTGGCCTGCCCGGCGGGGCTGTCTGCGGCCGACGCGATATCATGCAACTGTTGGACTTCGAGGCCGCCGAGTTCCATGGCTTCCAGAAGATCCCGCACCAAGGAACCTTCAACGCCAATCCCTTATCGGCCGCGACGGGCGTCGAGATGCTGGGCCGCGTGGCAGAGACGGAAGTATCCGAACAGGCTAATGAACAGGGCCGTAAGCTAATGGTGGCCTGCAACAAGGTGTTTGCCGCGTCGAATCTGGCGTGGGCCGCCTACGGCAATGGCTCCAGCGTTTACATTTTTACCAATCCGGATGGATTGGATATTGATCCCGAGAATTTCGATGCCTTGGCGCAGCCCACGCCAGTCATGGAGCGCGCCTCAAATCATGCGGCGAAGGACCTGTTCCGCCTGGCTATGCTGGTGAATGGAATTGATTTCAACTCGAAGCCAGGTGCGATCGTGTCGTCAGTGCATTCGGACGAAGATATCTCAGCCACCGCGGATGCGGTGGCTGCGTCGATCGCCATGCTACGCGAAGAGGGACACGTGTAGATTTTCGGCCAATAGGTTATTGAAAAAGCGCGGTCTATCCTGCCTCTTGCCATACCGGCTAACGTCGTTTCGAAAGGACGA
>CAZNWX010000573.1:0-208 GCA_964576415.1 uncultured Magnetovibrio sp.
GTGACGGCAAGGAGGCGGTGGATTACCCCTCCGCGGCGCTGCGTCAGGTCCTGGGCAAGACCTTAGGTATTCCGTTGTTTCAGGAGCAAGCTATGAAGATTTCCATCGTCGCGGCGGGTTTCACGCCGGAGGAATCGGATGGTCTGCGGCGCGCGCTGGCCACCTTCCGGCGCATGGGGGATATCCACCAGTTTCAGAAACGCTTCCT
>CAZNWX010000573.1:218-1610 GCA_964576415.1 uncultured Magnetovibrio sp.
GGGCATGCTCGCCAACGGCTACGAACCCGATTTTGCGGAACGCTGCTTCAAGCAGATCGAGGGCTTCGCCGACTACGGCTTTCCGGAAAGCCACGCCGCCAGCTTCGCGCTTCTGGTCTACGTCTCGTCGTGGCTGAAGTGTCACTACCCGGCAGCCTTCACCTGCGCCTTGTTGAACAGCCAGCCCATGGGTTTCTACGCCCCGGCGCAGCTGGTCCGCGACGCCCGTGATCACGGGGTGGAGGTCCGCCCTGCCGACATCAACGACAGCGATTGGGACTGCACGCTGGAGCCCTTACCCGGCGGCTACGTGGCGCTGCGGCTTGGGTTCCGCCAGATCAAGGGCCTCAAGGAGGCGGAGATGCGGACCCTAACGGATGTCCGCGACGGCCACGGTTTCCGGAGTATCGATGACCTGTGGCGGCACATGGACTTATCCAAGGCGGCTTTGGAGCGTTTGGCCCGGGCCGATGCATTTACCTCCTTGGGCCTCGACCGGCGTCAGGCCCTGTGGGCCGTGAAGGGCCTGGACGATACGCCGCTTCCCCTCTTTCAGCATCTGAGCGATCCGCGGCAGGAACCAAGCGTGGCCCTTCCCACGATGCCCCTGGGGGAACACGTGGCCGATGACTACCGGGCCCTAGCCTTGTCGTTGAAGGCGCATCCCCTGGCCCTGTTACGCGGCGAGCTGGCTAAACGAGGGTACCGGACCAGCGATTGCCTGACGGCCCTGCCCCACGGCCGCCGAGTCCGAGTCGCCGGACTGGTGACGGCGCGACAGCGTCCGGGCAGCGCCAAAGGCGTGGTCTTTGCCACCCTGGAGGACGAGACCGCCATCGCCAACGTGATCGTCTGGCCGCAGGTGTTTGAGGACTTCCGACGTCCGGTTTTGCGTGCCCAGTTGATGGGCGTCACCGGCGAGATCCAAAAGGAAGGCCGGGTCATTCATCTGGTCAGTGAACGCGTCGAGGATCTGACGCCCCTACTCGCCACGCTGACCACTGTGGGGACCATGGACGACGCGGCCGATATGTGCATCCGCTCAAGAAACTTCCATTGAGGTGCCGTGACACGGTCGTGTATGACTGGGCTATGTTCAATCTCACCGATTACGCCGACGTCAAGCGTCTGCTGGGCGAGCTGGAAACCCTCGGGGGTCAGCTCATGCCCAATGAGCTCGAGATGCTGCGCAGCCTTCGTGACAAGTACGCTGAGCCCATCACCATCGATCCCTTCGATGCGACGGCCCTGAACGTCATGCTGCGCAACATCGAGGTCCGCAAAGGTTACGTCTTCGATGTGAAGAAGGATGCAGGCCGGGTCATCGATCTGCCACGTAAAGCGGAAGACGACGCATGACCCCCGAAGACGTCTCGCACAGACTTGCCGAGC
>CAZNWX010000574.1:0-1608 GCA_964576415.1 uncultured Magnetovibrio sp.
CGAAAGAGCCACCTTTAACCCACCACGGGCCGCCGCCCGGGCGACGAAGTAGGTATTCACGCCGTCGATGGTCGGCTGATCCATACTCGAAATGATGTCGGGCAGCGCCCCGTCAAAATGCAGCCGGGCAACGCGCTCGATCTTTGGAGTTGTCTTGTAACGCTTCGCTATTAGTTGCGCCAAAGGTACCTCGTCGCGCTTTGAGTTAACAAATTCCTCGAAGCCAAGCGTAAAGGTTCGCAATTCGCCTTGCTGACTTTCAGACGCCAGCGCCGTAATAGACGCGGAATCGAGCCCGGCCGACAGGAATACGCCTACTGGCACGTCGGCAACGAAATGATGGCGGATGCTATCCAAAAGGTGATGGCGGAGATCCAACTCCGCCGCACCGTCGCGGGGTGCGGCCAGGATATCGCGGGGGCTGAAATACGTGACCAGCCGACGCCCGCCATCGGCGCCAATGGTCAGGGTATGGCCAGCGGGCAAGGCCTCGATATCGGCGTAGAGAGTGTGCGGCTCCGGCACGCTGCCGAACAGGAAGAACCCAACATGCCCAGCTGGGTCGGGATCGCCGTTCCCGGCATGTCCGCCGGCGCGCAAGGCCTTGACCGTTGACGCGACCCGAACCGTCGCGCCATCGTCAGAAAAGTATAGGGGCTTGATCCCAAAGGCGTCGCGAGCCAGGAACAACCGGCGTTTGACGTAATCCCAGATCACTAAGGCGAACATGCCCCGGAGTTTGTGGACCATCTCCGCGCCGTCGCGTTCGTACAGACGGAGCAAGACTTCCGTATCCGATTCCGTAGTGAAAGCAACACCCTCGTCCATAAGCGCCGTCCGCAAAGCCCGATAGTTGTAGATTTCACCGTTGAACGTGATCCAGTAGCGCTGGTCGACCACCATGGGTTGGTTGGCGCGCGGGTCAGGATCGATAATGGCAAGCCGCCGGTGCGCCAGTCCGACACGGCTGTCGTCGGATATCCAATGGCTACCGCCATCTGGACCGCGCCGGATCATCGCCTGGTTGATCTTCACAAGCTCATCCACCACCACACCCGGTGCACTGGCGCGATAAGCAAAAATGGCCGCAATTCCGCACATTCCCGTTTCATAGCGCGCCATCGCCGGGGAACAAAGTCATTTTGTTCATTTTTCCAATGGAATCAGGTCTTTGCATCTATGGTGAAAAGTGGAGTAAAAGAGCACATGAAGCAGGTCATTCAAAGTCGGCGGACCGGCCGCCTAGCCCTGAAGCACGTACCGGCGCCACAGGTGAAACGGGGCCATGTGCTGGTCCGCACCCGCGCCTCCCTGATCTCCGCCGGTACCGAACGCATGGTCGTGGACTTTGCCAAGAAGAGCCTGGCTGGCAAGGCGAAAGCGCGCCCTGACCTAGTCAAGAAGGTCATCGACAAGGCGAGGCGTGACGGTTTCAAGGCGACCTTCCAAAACGTCTTGACCCGGTTAGACGAACCCCTGCCTTTGGGATATTCGGCGGCCGGCGATGTGATCGGCGTGGGCGTTGGGCTGGAGGGCATTTATGCAGTCGGCCAGCGGGTCGCCATGGCCGGTGCCGGCGTTGCCAACCACGCCGAGGTGAACGCGGTG
>CAZNWX010000575.1:0-1604 GCA_964576415.1 uncultured Magnetovibrio sp.
TTCTTAGCCTGCGTAAGGGCACCACGCTGACCAAGGAAATGTTCCTAAACCATCTCTACGGTGGCATGGATGAGCCGGAGTTGAAGATCATCGACGTGTTCATTTGCAAGCTCCGCAAGAAACTCTCCACGGCCACGGGCGGCGAGAATTACATCCAGACAGTATGGGGCCGCGGCTATGTGCTGCGCGATCCGGAAGAGGTCGAAGAGAAGATGCGGGCTAACGCCTGAACCCTGCTTTTTCGACGCGGTCAGCAAGTTCACTGGGCCCTGCTAGAGAGACTTTTTCTCGGGCGCCAGTGCGGTGACCGCCGAGGGTGCGTCTTACGGCGCGGCACCCCGGCCAACCACGGCGCGCAACTTGTCGAGAAGGCGACGCGCTGTCGCGTTGGGCCATTAGTTTTCAGCTTTAAAAGATCTTAGAGAAGGCCAACTTGAGTGAACTTCGCCTGAATAATTTCACTATCGAAGGGCTTCATAATGTATTCATTGGCCCCACACTCGATCGCCTTTTGAATATGCTTGATGTCAGTTTCCGTGGAGCAGCAAACAACCACGGGCGCATCGCCACCGGACAGTTTCCTTAGTTCGATAAGGAACTCCAGACCGTCCATGACAGGCATATCCCAGTCCAACAAGACGGCATCCGGCAACTGCTCTTTGCAGGCATCCAATGCTTCCCTCCCATCGGCGGCCTCAGAAGTATCAATCTCCAGCCCTTGGAGTATCTTCCTAGCGACCATACGGATGACTTTGGAGCCTTCAACAATCAGACACGACTTCATGGTTTATCGGAGCGTATTTTCCTATTGGGTTGATCTCATTATTCCCAATCCGCCCGAATTCACATCGAACCATTGATGTGGGCACGGAGTCGGTCGATTATGCCGATGCTCACCGGGGGTAGCAATAACAAGCACGCCTTAAAATGCAGGCAATCTTATCATCGAGCATCATCTTCACCTTAGCTCTCACAAACGTAAGTTTTCCCGCACCGCCATTGAGATAGTTTGTGTTAGTTAGGCATCCAAGGCGTATCAAGCCGGTATCAGGGACGCGTAATCGACCCGGTCCGCCGTTTCCGCAGCTTCGATCTGGACACCCTGCCCGGCCGCCAATCGGGCGCCGAAGTAGGCCGCCACATTCCGCGCTGTCAGGACGTCAGGTGAACAGTTTTCGGTCAGCGCATCGAGCGTCCCATCTGGCGCCCGTGCTCCCTGGCCAGTCGCCGATGTCGCAAGGCCAAGTCCTTCCGGGTAGCGTCTGACCTGGATCGCGACCTTACCGCCTCTTGGCAGGCATTCCTCGGCCATCATGGAGAGGATCATCAAGACCTTAATAGGTCGTGATCCAACGTCCCCCACCGCCATTAATGCATTATCGCTGGGCCACACAAGGGTCGATTTTGAATCCATAAACCATCCGGCCACCAATATACCAGCGTCCACCAGCGACAATTCCCCTTGCTTCCCGCCGCCCAGACCAAAAGCAGCGCGGAAGAAATCAAGTCGCCGGGTCAAGCGGTCGGCGCTTTGTTTTAGCAAATTGGCAGCATCTTCGTCGCTGCCCGGCTCGGCCATGAACTCGATCCCCGTGTTGACAGCG
>CAZNWX010000576.1:0-1603 GCA_964576415.1 uncultured Magnetovibrio sp.
AAGAGCGGGCCGAAGCGCTCAGGGCTTTTGTCGATGCCGTGCCGTACAACAGGCCACCCGAATCGCGCCAGATGTCGGCGGCTCACATCGACATCCCGGATACCCTCCCGGTGCCGGATCAGGATACGCTCAGCACTCAGGAAGCCTTCGGGCGCATCATGTACGACCTGGCCGGCTCTCGAACGGACTTAGCTGACCGAATCGTCACCACGTCGCCCGACGTCACCCAATCCACCAACCTGGGCGGCTGGGTGAACCGGCGTGGCATCTTCGCCCGCGATGAAAAGGCCGACGTGTTCCGTGCCGAACAGGTGCCGTCCGCACAGAAATGGGAATTCACCGACGCCGGACAACACCTGGAACTGGGCATCGCGGAGAATAACCTATTCATACTTCTCGGCGCGCTCGGCCTCAGCCACCATCATTTCGGAAAGCGTTTGTTTCCCGTGGGCACGCTCTATGACCCGTTCATTGCGCGTGGCCTGGATTCCCTTAACTACGCCTGTTACCAGGATGCGCGATTCATGGTCGTGGCCACGCCCTCAGGGATCACGCTGGCGCCGGAGGGCGGCGCCCACCAGTCTGTGTCGACCCCGCTGATCGGCATCGGTCAGCCGGGCCTGGTCAGCTTCGAGCCGGCCTACGCCGACGAATTGGCCGCCATCATGCGCTGGGGGTTCGATTACATGCAGGCGGACGATGGTGGTGCCGTGTACCTGCGCCTGTCGACCCGGCCGCTGACGCAACCCGATTGGACCATGGAGGAAAAATTCAATGGCGGCGTCATCGCCGGCGCCTATTGGCGGACCCGCCCGGCTACGGCTGATGCGGGAGGTATCGTCTACATGGGCGCCGTAGCGCCGGAGGCCGAAGCCGCGCACGCCACGCTCGCGGGCAGTGGCGAGGCGCCCGGGTTGTTGGCCGTGACGTCACCGGATCGATTGTTTGAAGACTGGCGGACACGCGGGCCGGATTCCCACATCTCCAGCCTCCTTGAGGCCCTGACGCCGGGCGCGCCGCTGGTCACGGTGTTGGACGGCCATCCGGCAACCCTGTCGTGGATGGCGGGGGTGCATGGGCATCGCAACCGACCCTTGGGCGTCGACCGGTTTGGCCAATGCGGGGACCTGCTCAGTCTTTATGATGAGTACGGATTGGATGCGGATAGCATTTGTGCTGCCTTCCGAGAGGCCTAAACGGGCGGACATATGGCGGGGAAACGACCAGAGAAGATCAATTTAGAAGCTGACATAATAGTATTCTAAGGTCTGGTTGCGTGGAAATTCCATACTTTGGCAGATGCATTGAATTCTGATCCCGGGGAAGCTGCACCGGGTTAGTTTTTGGCGAGCATGACGCGTCGGGTCCCTCCCCGTCGGCCCGTTTCACTAATAGCAATTGACTAGCTTCACTGATTGTCCTCTAGTTTCGCAAGTTGGGGAATGATAGGCGCGAGTTGGGAACATTTAGCGCCGAGCATGGATCTACGAAATCGTCGTTCCTCGTGGTTAATCAAAGGCGAAAAATGTCGCCAAATGGGGAGAAACGTCATGTTGAAACATGAGTTATACGGATATACTGCAGCGGCCGTCCTTGCGTTGGC
>CAZNWX010000577.1:0-1597 GCA_964576415.1 uncultured Magnetovibrio sp.
AACGACAACTTCGGCGCGGTATGCACATCGATGATTTCGCGCCGAACTTGTCGTTCTTCTTCTCCAACGGCATGGACCCGGAGTATACGGTTATGGGACGCGTTGCACGGCGGATCTGGGCTTGCGCCATGCGGTTCAAGTACGGCGCCAACGAGCGTTCACAAAAACTGAAGTACCACACGCAGACCTCGGGCCGTTCGCTGCACGCACAGGAGATGGATTTCAACGATATCCGCACCACACTGCAGGCACTGATCGCCACCTACGACAACACCAATTCCCTTCATACCAACGCCTTCGATGAGGCGGTGACCACGCCGACGGCAAATTCCGTGCGGCGGGCTCTCGCCATCCAGATGATCATCAATCAGGAATGGGGCCTGGCGAAAAACGAGAACCCTAACCAAGGGGCATTCATCATCGACGAGCTGACGGACCTGGTTGAAGAAGCGGTGCTGCAGGAGTTTGAGCGCATCGCCGAACGGGGCGGGGTCCTGGGCGCCATGGAAACGGGCTATCAGCGCGGCAAAATCCAGGAAGAAAGCCTGCACTACGAGACCCTTAAGCATACAGGCGAATATCCGATCATCGGGGTCAACACGTTCCTCAACCCGGAACCGGAGGACGAAGTGCTACCCGAGCTTCAGCGCTCAACGGAAAACGAAAAACAAAACCAAATCAATAGATTACGTGAATTTCAGTCCCGCAATGAAGCGGCGTGCACGCCCACGTTGGCCCGCCTCAAGCAGGTGGCGACAGATGGCGGCAACGTTTTCGTCGTACTGATGGATGCAGTCCGCGTCTGTTCCCTGGGTCAAATCACCCACGCCCTATTCGACGCCGGCGGTCAGTACCGGCGGAACATGTAAGTTCGCCTGAGCGGCGGCGCGCTTCGGATCGTCGAAGGTTGGCAGCACGGCGCGCTGGGTCGATTGATGGAAATGCACAGCGCCTACTATGCTAGGGAATGGGACACCGAAGTCACGGAGCAATTATTCGACCGCCGTCGCCCATCAACTGGCGGGAACGCGCGGAATGTGCCATATGAATAAGCATGGTCAAGCCTCGTAACGTCCGCCTGCACGAAGTCCTCTACGAGTTTGTCTCTGTGGGCAGATACCTGCGTGTCAACGCCATTGATCCGCGGACCGGTATCGAGGTGACAATGATTGCCGACCCGCGTTACGGGGAAACGCTGATCAAGCGCTTAGCGGCGCGGAAGCTGGCTTACGTGATATCAAAACGCCGGCCGGGGCTGGTGGGTTCACGGCGCCGGCCCGTCGCCGGCCGGGGGTCAAAATAAGGACGAGATCACCTAACCTGACCGTTTGCCAAGGCCCATCTTCTTGGCAAAATCGGACCGCTTCTTGGCGTAATTCGGTGCCACCATGGGATAGTCTTGCGGTAAACCCCAGCGGGCCCGATACTCTTCTGGTGTCATATTGAAGGCGGCGCGAAGGTAGCGCTTCAACATCTTCAATTTGCGCCCGTCCTCCAGGCAAACGATGTAATCGGGGTTGACGGAGCGGCGAATGGGAACCGCGGGCTTCTGGCGGGTGGCCGCGCCGTCCTCTTGAACGTTTGATTGGGCCAACGT
>CAZNWX010000578.1:0-1592 GCA_964576415.1 uncultured Magnetovibrio sp.
ACTCCTAGTGACGGTTCATTCATCGGATGAGGATGCAGCGGCGCTTTGGCGGAAGATTGCAGGCTTGTCGGACAATAAGATCATCCGTATTCCTACTTCGGATAATTTCTGGGCCATGGGCGACACCGGCCCGTGCGGCCCGTGTTCGGAAATTTTTTATGACCACGGCGACCAGATCCCAGGTGGTCCACCGGGTTCACCGGACGAAGACGGCGATCGATTCATTGAGATTTGGAACCTCGTGTTCATGCAATTCGAGCAGGTTGCCGCGGAGGAAAGGATCGAACTTCCGAAACCGTCCATCGACACGGGCATGGGCCTGGAACGCATTGCCGCAGTTATGCAGGGCACGCACGACAATTATGAGACCGATATGATGCGCGCGCTAATGGCCGCTTCGGCGGAACATTCCAGCGCCGCTGTCGAAGGCGAGTACAATGTTTCGCATCGGGTGATTGCCGATCACCTGCGGTCCTGTTCGTTTTTGATTGCCGACGGCGTATTGCCGTCAAACGAGGGTCGCGGATATGTGTTGCGCCGGATTATGCGTCGCGGCATGCGCCATGCCCATCTTATGGGATGCCAGGATCCGCTCATGTGGCAGCTGGTATCGGCCCTGGTCGAACAGATGGGCCAGGCTTTTCCCGAACTCAGCCGAGCCGAAGCGTTGATTATGGAAACGTTGAAGTTAGAGGAGACGCGATTTAAGAAGCTTCTGGATCGAGGATTGAAGCTTCTCGATGATGCAACCGGCGACATGGCCAATGGCGGTGATCTGGACGGGGAAACGGCGTTCCGGCTTTACGATACGTACGGATTTCCGTTGGATCTCACTCAAGATGCGTTGCGGCCACGGGGCATTAGCGTGGACACCAGCGGTTTCGACGCTGCTATGGAACGCCAGCGCGCTGAGGCCCGTAAGGCCTGGGCCGGGTCCGGCGATGCGGCTGAGGAAACCATTTGGTTCGACGTCCGTGACGAACTTGGCGCGACGGACTTCTTTGGCTATGAAACCGAGCGTGCCGAAGGCCAGATTGTCGCCCTGTTGGCGGACGGTGGGCGCGTCGATGCCCTTGCGGCCGGTGACGAGGGTTTTCTGGTCACCAACCAGACGCCGTTCTACGGTGAGTCCGGCGGTCAGGTCGGCGATACGGGAACCATTTCCGCCGACGCGGCCTCGGCTGCGGTTATAGACACGCGTAAGCGTGTTGATGATCTGCACGTACATCGTGTGACAGTTTCGGAAGGGGTCTTCAGTGTTGGTGACGATGTGGTGCTGCAGGTGGACATGCAGCGCCGCGCAGCCATCCGGGCTAATCATTCGGCCACGCATCTCGTTCATGAAGCGCTGCGCCGGCGTCTGGGAGATCATGTGACCCAAAAGGGTTCTCTTGTGGCGGCGGACCGCATGCGGTTCGACATTTCACATCCGAAGGCGATCACGCCGGAGGAACTGACGCAGGTCGAGGACGATGTGAACAGCCGGGTTCGCGCCAATTCGGATGTAGCCACTCGCCTGATGGAGCCCGACGCGGCCGTGGAGGCCGGCGCCATGGCGCTGTTTGGCGAGAAATACGGCGATGAGGTTCGAG
>CAZNWX010000579.1:0-1591 GCA_964576415.1 uncultured Magnetovibrio sp.
AAATTTACTTACGTGGGCGGCGACACCGCCTTGACGCCGGACTGTGGCAAGACGTCGGGATCACGTCAGACGGTTGTCACGGGCAACGCCGCCGCCATCGCCGGCCGCGCCCTGCGGGAGACGATCTTGCGTCAATCTAACATGGGTCCAAACTCGGACCTACAGTTGGATGGCAACCGATTGATCATTACCCACGAGGACGCTAGTCATGTCATCGACCTGACGAGCCTTCCTACCAACACCCATGGCTATGTTTTGTCGGCGGAAGAAACCTATGACCCGCCCACAACACCCCTAGACGAAAACGGTCAGGGCAAACCGTATGCCGTCTACGGTTACGGTGCCCATGTGGCGGAGGTGGAAGTGGATCGCCGTTTGGGAACGATCAAGGTGATCCGCGTTACTGCCGCCCACGATGTCGGCCGCGCCATCAACCCGCTGTTGGCGGAAGGTCAGATCGAGGGGGGTATTGCCCAGGGCCTCGGCATGGCACTTATGGAGGAATACCTCCCTCAAAAGACCGAAGACCTGCACAACTACCTGATCCCGACGGTGGGCGACATGCCTGAAATTCAGTCTATCCTCATCGAGAAGACTGATCCCGAAGGCCCCATGGGTGCTAAAGGCCTGGGTGAGCATGTGTTAATCCCAACGGCGCCGGCCATCCTGAATGCCATCCGACACGCTACTGGCGCGCGCTTGACACGCGTGCCGGCGCTGCCGCACCGCGTGCGGGCCGCAATCCAGAAAGCGGAGGACCATCATGCCTGACGCCATGCAACCAAAACCGGAGAAGATCCGTTGCGACGCCTGCCCAGTCATGTGCTACATCGCCGATGGCAAATCTGGAGCCTGCGACCGGTATGCCAACGAAGGCGGAGAGATCATCCGCGTCGACCCGCTGACGGTCCTGGACCGCACCGTCACCGCTGGCGGTGAGGTCGTACCTTTCATCAAGGAAGACTGGGATGGCCGTATCATGAACGGTGATGAGGTCTTCGTAACTGCCATCGGCGCCGGCACCACCTACCCAGACTACAAGCCGGCTCCATTTATCGTCAGTCGTGAAGTCGACAGCGCTGATTTCGTCACCGTCGTCTCAGAGGCTATTTTTTCTTACTGCGGCGTGAAGGTGAAAATCGACACCGACCGTCACATCGGCCATGAGACCGCCACGGTGCGCGCTAACGGCGAGGCCATCGGTCACGTCTCCACGGGCGAATACGGTTCTCAAATGCTGTCCCTTGGCGGGGTCAATCACCTGACAGGCGGGTCCAAGGCGGAAGGCCTAGCGACGTGCAACGCGCTCATGAACCTCTGCAATAAAGAGGCCGTCGAACTGACCATCGACGGAGGCTCATCCGTCGTGATCCAGGCCGGCCGTGGCCCGGTTGTCGACGGTCAACCCGAGGAACTCATGCGGGTTGGTTGCGGCTCGGCGACAATCGGGATGTTCGCGTCTCAGTGGAAGGGTCTGGTTGACGAAGTGGTGGTAGTCGACGATCACATCACCGGCGTCGTTTCCGAACACCAAGCCGGTAAGGTTCTGGATTGGCCGGACACGGGAATTCGCATCAAGGGGCGTAAATCC
>CAZNWX010000580.1:0-1576 GCA_964576415.1 uncultured Magnetovibrio sp.
CCGCATCTAGGGCCTCGCGCGCTAACCTTAGTGACGGGAAACGCTCAGGAACCGGGTCTTCAAAGGTAAGCTTGCCGACCTCATGCAGATCCAGCCGTGGTGACGGCGCTTGCATGCGCTGGGGCCATGCCATGGCGTAGGCGATGGGTGTCCGCATGTCGGGTGTTCCCAGCTGGGCCAGGACGGATCCATCCACATACTCGACAAGGCTATGGATAACGGATTGTGGATGCACAAGAATATCAATCGCCGACTTGTCCACCGGGAACAGATGAAAGACCTCGATCAGTTCGAGGCCCTTATTCATCATGGTTGCCGAATCCACGGAAATCTTGGCGCCCATATTCCAATTCGGGTGCGCAACGGCTTCCGCCGGTGTCACGTTCCGCATATCGGCAATCTTGCGGGTCCGGAAAGGGCCACCCGATGCGGTCAGGATGATTCGCGCAACATGGTCCACCTGATCGAAATCAAAGACTTGGTAAATGGCGCTATGCTCGGAATCCACAGGCAGCAATATCGCGCCATGATCCGTGATCGCCTGGGTGAAGATATCCCCAGCGGACACAAGGCATTCTTTGTTCGCCAGCGCGATGGTGGTGCCGCGTCGGACCGCTTCCAGAGTTGGTGCCAGTCCGGCGGCGCCAACGATGGCGGCCATTACCAAGTCCGATGGCCGCGCCGCAGCTTCCTTTAGTGCTTCCGGTCCGGCAGCGCATGCGATCGACGAACCGGAGAGTGCCGATTTGAGGTCTTCATAACGATCTTCATCAGCGATCACGGCTAGTTTGGCGTCAAATTCTCGGGCTTGGCTTGCTAACGCCTCGACGTTTTGGTTCGCGGTGAGGGCCTCGACGGTGAACTTTTCTCGGTTCCGCGCTACCAGGTCCAGCGTACTAGTCCCCACGGAACCGGTTGAGCCCAGGACGGTGATCCGCTTCGAGGAGCCAAGTGCATCGGTCTTTGGCAAGTTTACAGCCATTTCAGTAAGGACTCCGCCGTCATTTCATTAATAACCCAAGCGCCGATCGCCGCTGCGACCAAGCCATCGACACGATCCGCCAAACCGCCGTGACCGGGTATTAGATTGCTCATATCTTTTCTATCGAATCGCCTTTTTAACCAAGATTCAAGTAGATCGCCGAACTGGGACAGGCCGCCCAGCATGCCGGACAGTATGGCGAAGCGCCAAAGCACCTCTGAATTCAGTAGGTATCCCGTGGCCATACCAACCAGAGCGGCGAAGGCAACCGCGCCGAAAAAACCGGACCAGGTCTTCTTCGGGCTGAGTCGCGGCGCGAATTTCGGGCCGCCAAGCGCGCGGCCCGTGATATAGGCGCCCGTATCGGCGAACCACACTAATACGAACAGCCAGCATACGGTGGTAAATCCAATATCGGGATCACCACGGAGCACCATCAGGGCATAAGATGCAACAGCGATGTAGATCGCGCCAACGCCGGTCCAGACAAGGTTCTTGCTCGTCGCGAAGAAGATTTCGACAATGAGGATCGTGGCCGCAATGGCCATAAAGATTTGAAAATAAACTCCGCCCAGATAAATCAGCGTGATCACC
>CAZNWX010000581.1:0-1557 GCA_964576415.1 uncultured Magnetovibrio sp.
GTCATTCATTTCTCGAGGCGCTTTTGCGCTACCCGCCACGTCACGAAATCCGCTACCACCGACCACGTATTACTAGCCATGTTGGGACTGTTCGTGGCGCTCATGGCCGGCATTTCCTTAGGTTTCATCGGTAACAACTTATGGGGCGAAAACGGCGTGCCGCCAGCCATCCGCATGGGCCTCGCAGTTATGATGCTGACGCTAATTATCGAGGCACAGCGGCGCATGCCTATCGTCATCATGTTCTACCTGATCATCGGGTATTACTACGGTGGCGGCGTCGGCGGCATTACCTGGGGGCTGGAGAACGACGGACTGCAGTTGATAACGGCGGCCAGTATCGTCGCCTTTCTGATTGCTTTTGAGCCGGTAGCGCGTGGCGTTATCCACCTTTCCGGCGCCGAAGCCAAGGCTCGGGATGCAGCTCGACACGGCGGCGTACCTTACTACGATTGGTTTTTGTTCGTGCTGATCGGCATCTCGTCCATGTACGTGGCTATCACCTACGAAGGAATGGGCGGCGTTCTGGACGAGCTGAATTTCCGGATTGGCGATCCGCACCTGTTCGACATCCTGATGGGGACCGCCTTGGTCTTGATCGTTGTTGAAGCGGCCCGGCGCACGTCGGGTATCTCGCTGCCGATCATCACCAACCTATTCGTCATGTACGCACTGTTCGGCCTGTATTTCCAGTATCCACTGGTCAACCCGGGCACCTCATGGCCGGCGCTCATTGACCATCTTTACCTGAAGGGCGAGGGCATCAACGGCCGCCCGGTTTTCGTGGTCGCCACCTACGTGTTCCACTTCGTGCTGTTCGGCATGGTCGCCATCCGCGTCGGGCTAGGGCAAATGTTTATCGATCTAGCGCATTGCGTCGCCGGGCGTTTCGCTGGCGGACCAGCCAAGGTCAGCGTATTGGCGTCGGGCATGATGGGCATGATTTCCGGGTCATCCATCGCCAATACGGTGATGACCGGCTCACTCACTATCCCGACGATGAAGCGCATTGGCTACAAACCACACTTCGCCGGAGCGGTCGAGGCGGCGGCTTCAACCGGCGGGCAGATCACCCCGCCCATCATGGGTTCGGCGGCCTTCCTGATGGTCGAGTTCCTGGAAATTCCTTTGAAGAACGTCATCTTGGCGGCGATCATTCCGGCGTCCATGCACTTTCTCGGCGTGCTGATCATGGTACATTTCGAGGCCAAGCGGCTGGGGCTTCGCGGCTTGCACGATCACGAATTGCCAAAGCTGATTAAGGTTCTGGCCAGCCGTTGGCTGACCTTCATTCCGTTCATCGGCATCATCTATATGATCTTCAGTGGGTACACGCCCTATTGGGCGGCCTTCTGGGCAATCAGCGCAGCCCTTTCCATGGGATTTGGCAAAGCCTTTATCGGATGGGCTGCTAACCGGTTCTTCAACATCGAAGCGGAACGCGCGACCAAGTACATTGCCTGCGATACCATTAATCTCCGAGGTTTCATCGACGCATTCCAGATGGGCGGCAAGTATGTGCTTTCCGTCGGCGCGGCGGCGGCCACGGTGGGCATC
>CAZNWX010000582.1:0-1542 GCA_964576415.1 uncultured Magnetovibrio sp.
GACGACCCGGTCGTTAATGGTCAACTCCAACAAGACCCGTCCTGGAAGAACGCGTTCTGGACTATGCGCAACGCAGACATTGGATTGTTCACCGTGATCGTGCGGTAGTTTGAGGTCTGGGCGATGGGATGCCAGCCATTGAGATACGCGATCCGTCGTTCCTACTGGTGAGGTGGATTCCAAGATCACCATATTCCCCGGCGCCAGGACTGGCGCTATGGCTTTGACGGCCGATTCCAAATAGGAGAGATCAGGCTTGTTGCCGTCCGTGAACGGTGTCGGCACAGCAAGAATGAAAACATCGGCGGTCTCAGCCACGGTCGCGGCGCGTAGTTTGCCGCGTGCCACAGCGCCGTTAACCAAAATATCCAGGTCAGGTTCTACGATGTGCACCTGTCCATCGTTGATCAACGCCACGGTATCGGCGTTCACGTCAAATCCAACAACGTCCAATCCGCGGCTGGCAAACACCGCGGCTGTCGGGAGGCCCACATAACCTAGGCCAACCACACAGAGCTTGCGGAACTCACTTTGGGCACCGCTAGGCGTCGAGTTCGTGGACACGTCGAATCTCCCTGACTATTCGCTCGCTGGCCTTGCCGTCACCATAGGGATTATGAGCGCGTGACATGGTGTTGTAGACCGCTTCGTCATCAAGCAGCAATGCCGTTTCGCTAACAATGGCATCTGTGTCCGTGCCCACTAATTTCACGGTGCCGGCGTTGACGGCTTCCGGTCTTTCGGTGACGTCGCGCATCACCAATACAGGTTTGCCGAGCGCGGGCGCTTCTTCCTGGATGCCGCCAGAATCAGTGATTACCAGATGGCATCGATCCATCAGGTAGACAAAAGGCAGGTAATCCTGAGGTGCCATCAGGTGAACATTGGGGCAGTCGGACAGAATCGCGTTGACCGGCGATTGAACGTTTGGATTGAGGTGCACCGGGTAGGCGATCTCGACGTCCCCGCGTTTGGCCAATGTCCGAAGCGCATGACAAATGCGTTGGAAACCATCGCCAAAGTTCTCTCGTCGGTGGCCCGTCACCAGAATCAAGCGCCGGTCATTGGGGATATCCTGGAAACATGACGCCACGGCGTTGCGGCGGTCGGTATCGGTGCTGAGGTCGCCCACGACCTGCAGCAAGGCATCAATTACAGTGTTGCCGGTGATGGCGATTCGGGAGCTGTCAACGCCTTCACGCCGAAGGTTCTCGGCTGCGCCATCAGTCGGCGCGAAGTATACATCTGCGATGCAGTCGGTAAGCTTTCGGTTCATTTCTTCGGGAAACGGTGCGTAAGGATCACCGGTCCGCAATCCCGCTTCCACGTGGCCCACGGGGATCTGCCGGTAGTAGGCGGCCAAGGTTGCCGCGAATGTTGTCGTGGTGTCACCATGTACTAGAAGACGATCTGGTTTTTCTTGATCAAGTACGTTCCCCATGCCAGCAAGGACGGCCTGGGTAATATGCGATAGGGCCTGTCCCGGCCGCATGATATCGAGATCATGATTGGACTGGATACCAAAGAGGTTAAGAACTTGGT
>CAZNWX010000583.1:0-1539 GCA_964576415.1 uncultured Magnetovibrio sp.
TTAGGGCCGCCGCCAAGGCCACGGCCCCGCCGGGTTCGACGACCAATTTCAGGCGCAAAAAAGCCTGTCGCATGGCTTCACGGACCTGGGCGTCGCTCACCACCAATCCGCCTGCCAAGAGCTTAAGGTTCACCGCAAAAGTAAGCTCTCCCGGCGTCGGCGGCATCAAGGAATCGCAAATGGATGACGCGTGTGGGTCGATTTCCTGGCGGACACCCTCGCGTAAAGACCGGGCAGTATCATCGAATTCCTCGGGCTCCACGGCATAGACGTTGGTGTCCGGAAAGGTATTTTTAATGGCGATGGCGGTACCGGAGATTAATCCGCCGCCACCGCAGGGGCCAAGCACCTGAGCCGGGGGGGTATCGATTTGTTCTACGATTTCCAGACCCAATGTACCCTGGCCAGCTATGATCCGCGGATCGTCGTATGGCTTAATCAATGACAAGCCGCGTTCGTCGGCAATCGCTGCACCGATCACCTCGCGGTCCTGGGAGTAGCGATCATATAATACGACCTCAGCGCCATAGCCGCGGGTGTTCGCAACTTTTAAAGCCGGCGCATCCTCCGGCATCACGATCACGGCGGGAATGTCGTGCAATTGGGCGGCCGCCGCAACGCCTTGCGCATGGTTGCCGGACGAGAACGCAACGACGCCATTTTTTTGTATATTTTCAGGCAATTGTGAGATTGTATTATAAGCCCCTCTGAACTTGAACGAGCCAGTTCGTTGCAGCGGTTCCGCCTTGATAAGCAACCGGCCGCCGACAGCGTCGTTCAGGTGCGGCGATTCCATCAACGGGGTCCGCACGGCCACGGCGGCGATGCGTGCGGCGGCCGCGTGAATGTCGTCAATGGTGGGCGTCGTCAGCGTGGGCGAGGGCATCGTGCAGGACCTCCTGGCATTCGGGTTCCATCAGATTGGGCATGTGGCCGACACCATCCACAGTTACGGCCGTGAGTTCGGGAATCGCCGCCACCATGGCGTCCAGCGTCGCCGCGGACAGAATATCTGAAATACCGCCACGTGTGACCACCAGAGGGATCCGCTTGAGGGTCTGGAACAAGGGCCATAGCTCTGCCGCTTCGGTGTCATTGAGGATGGGACGTATGAGGTTGTAATCCCAATTGTGCTCGATCCGGCCGTCCATTCCTTCCTGAAAGGTGCCGCGGGCAATCCAAAGCCAATCCTCATCGGTTTCAGCGGGCAGTTCGGGAAAGCGATCACGAAGATACGCGGCCGCCGCGCCCCAATCATTAAATCCCGACGCACCCTCTTGCATATAGGTGAAAATCTTATCCAGCCCGTGCTTTTCGATGACCGGGCCAACATCATTGATCAGGGCGCCGGCCAAAACGGTTGGCATAGCCGCCCCCATGCCCATGGTGATCAGGCCGCCCATCGAGGTGCCGATGACGAACACCCGATAGATGTTAAGGAAGATCAGCAAATGTCTGATATCATTTATATAAGTTAATGGCGTGTAATTCCGCCACTCGGAATCGTATTCGGATTTTCCACGTCCCCGGTAGTCCGGG
>CAZNWX010000584.1:0-1536 GCA_964576415.1 uncultured Magnetovibrio sp.
GATGGCAGCCCGATCATTACCAAGACCGGTATTGATGTCTTCTACATCAATGGTGGCTGGTGCTACGGCGGCTTCAAGGCGACGCCCGGCTCGGGCTGGGTCTATGCCCACACCATTGCCAACGACACGCCGCACAAACTGAACGAAGGTTTCGCGTTGAACCGATTCGAACGTGGCTACATGATCGACGAAACCGGCTCCGGCGCGACGCCGATTGCGCATTAGCAAGGAACGATACAACATGCTAGAGATCACCTGCCCCTACTGCGGCAAGCGCGCGCAAAAAGAATTTACCTACGCCGGCGACGCGGACGCCACGCGCCCCGACCCAGAGACTAGTACGGATCGAGACTGGTTCGAATTCGTTTACCTGCGCGATAATCCGCGCGGCCCCCATGACGAACTTTGGCATCATTCGGCGGGATGCCGTCGCTTAATCAAAGTTCGCCGCGATGTGGTCTCGCATGAGATCATCGCGACAGGTGCGCCCAGCGATAACCTGAAAACAGGTGCGTCATGAGCCATCAGCCATTCCGTACGCCGGACGGCGGCAACATCGACCGCGGCCAGCCCCTCACCTTCACCTTCGATGGCAAGGTCTACCAGGGCTTTGCTGGGGATACCCTAGCCTCCGCTCTGATGGCAAATGGCGTCAAACTGCTGGCCCGGAGCTTCAAATACCACCGGCCGCGTGGCCTTACCGGATACGGCGTGGAGGAAGCCAACGCTCTTGTGCAACTACGTACTGGTGCCCGCACCGAGCCCAACATTCCGGCGACCCGGATTGAGCTCTATGACGGCCTTGTGGCTGAAAGTCAGAACCGATGGCCAAGCCTGCATTTCGACATCGGCGCCGTGAATTCCAAACTGTCTGGCTTATTTCCATCCGGTTTCTATTATAAAACCTTCATGTGGCCGGCAAAACTTTGGCCGATCTACGAACATGCCATCCGTCACATTGCTGGCATGGGAAAATCGGCAACCCTTAAGGACCCAGACAGCTACGCCCACACCCACCGCCATTGCGACGTGCTGATCGCCGGCGGCGGTCCTGCCGGCTTGATGGCCGCGCTAAGCGCTGGACAAAGCGGCGCGCGGGTCATCCTATGTGATGAAAACGCGAGCTTCGGCGGCATGCTGCGGGGCCGACGTGACACCGTCGCGAGCAAGTCGGGGCTGGATTGGGTCGCAGACACGGTAGCGCAGCTAGCGGCTATGGAAAATGTCCGGTTGCTCCGCCGAACCACGGCCGCCGGCTATTACGATCACAACCTTATAGTCCTGGACGAACGGGTCGCCGATCACAAGGCCACGCCTGAGAACCACGAACCACGCCATCGAATCTGGCACGTGCGCGCCAAGGAAGTGGTGTTGGCCACAGGCAGCATCGAACGCCCCCTTGTCTTTGCCGATAACGACCGACCTGGTGTCATGCTGACGTCGGCCGCCCAGGCCTACGCAAACGCCCATGGTGCCCTCGCTGGCCGCCGCGCTGTAATCTTCACCAACAATGCATCCGCCTACGCCGCCGCCGCC
>CAZNWX010000585.1:0-1533 GCA_964576415.1 uncultured Magnetovibrio sp.
TCGGTCAGGATGGATGTGATGGAAGACGAACCCCAAACAGTCGGCGACGTCCTTCGTATAGAGGACAACCTTACCGAACTAGACGCGGTCCTTGATGTCAGCGTGGATATCACCGCCGTTCTGGGCACCGCCGTAATGCCCATCAGCCAGATCTTGAAGCTTGGCCGTGGCGCGGTTGTGGAACTGAACCGTGGCGTCGGCGAGGACATCGAAATTCACGCTAACAACCGCCTTGTCGCCACTGGAGAAGTGATCGTCGTTGAGGATCGGCTGGGCGTGAATATCAATAACATCGTCCGCGTCACCGAGACTATTTCCCGCTGATTCCATGCGCCAGAATGCTGACATTCTGGGAATAGCCGAACTGTTGATCGCAGGATATGACGGCATGGCGCCCATGGGGGCAACGATCTTTACCGATCACCTGTCGGCCCGGGGCGACGCGGCGGGGCATGAGACCTGTATGCCGACCGACCTCCTGGTCGAAGACGTCCTGCCCAAGGAAAAGCCGTCCGGAGAGGTACTATGCTGAGCCCGGTTAGGGCTTCAGCACCAAACGGCCGCCGCTCACCTCATAACCCGATAACCGGCCGAGAAAGCTCATCCCGAGCAGAGAGCGTTTCATGGCCGCGCCGTTCACCGACGCGCGGACGTCCGTGACGACGATGGGACCGATGGCGACCCGGCCCAGGCGCACCGACGCCCCCTTCACTATCCCATTCGCGGTCAGATAGGTCTTGGTGAACCGCAATTTCTTGAGATCAAAACCCAACCGGCGGGCGTCGGTGGGGCTCAAGACTACGTCGCTGGCGCCAGTGTCAACTAGAAACCGGACGTCCTGGTCGTCCACATCGGCCTCGAGCACGAAATGACCGTGCCGGCCGGCGGAAATGGCCACCGCGCCGTCGATCACCTGCCCTTTATGCGGCAGCAACGCCGCCACGAACCGATCGGCGATCATGCTTACCTCGTGGCGGAACCCGTAACCCAGGACCAACACGCCGCCCAGGGAGATCCAAATCAAGCCGTAGCTCAGCGCATGTCCGATGGGCAATCGGCCCCGCAGGAGCAGGCTACCGCCCACGAAAGCCAAGATGAGTAGGGCCCGGGTCAGGTTGATCTGACCACCCTGGCCGGACAGCGCTTCAGGGACCGCATGCGCCAAATAGATCAGTAGGGCCGAGATGCCGACTACGACGGCACCTATGATCATCCAGCTTCGGGTTGAGAAGTTCATTTGTGTGAGTTGCGCCTATCGGACGTTCCAGTCAAGTGGCATCTCCGGCGACCGAGAAGCCAATCACCAGGACACACAAGCCCAATCGATCTAGGGCCGGCGCATCACACGGTCTCAGGCGCGGGCGTAATCGTCTATGAAACGGCGTTTGTCGGATTCCAATTCGAAGGTGATCTTAAGGCTTTTCTTGATGAGCTCATCATCCATGCCCTCAACGATCAGGTTCCACTGACCCTCGCAATAGTCGTCAAGCCAGGTCTCAACTTCCGAAACGGCCGCTTGAGTGCTGAACAGCA
>CAZNWX010000586.1:0-1523 GCA_964576415.1 uncultured Magnetovibrio sp.
ACCCGGGCGTGGCGAAAGACAGTCTGCAACTCCTGAAAGACAGCTTCGAATACTGATGCTCTGCCGCCGGCGCCGCTGTCCTAGTGTCGGCGGTCGATCCAAAACCCATAACGTTGCCTATGCTGTATGAGGCGGCGCGGCCATTCGGAGATGTGCCACGCAAGCAGCGTCCATCCCGTTAGCCCCCAACGCACAAACCAGGCACTTTTGGTCCAGCTTTACGCCGGACCGTCTTTCTGTCAGGAACCCAATTCCATGGGCATATCCGGATCGTTCGCCCATTCGGTCATAGAGTTGTCATAAACGGCGATGTCCATGTACCCCAATTGACGCAACAAAAACGCATCCAGCGTCGCCGCCACGCCGCCACCGCAATAGACAATGACCCGGCCTCTCGGGTCGGCGCCGACATCGGTGAAGGACTTGGCAACCTCGGCGGGAGTGTTGATCTTCAAGGTTTTGGCATTTTGCAAGGAGGCCGCGGGCACATTAACACTGCCCGGGATGCGCCCGGCACGACCGTAGCGGTCATCTGCACCCTGATGGATGTTGGCGGTTAGCGCGTTGATGGTGCAAACCCCTTCTGTGTCAATGGCGCTCATCACCTCTTCCTTGCCAACAAACGTGCCGGCGCGCGGGTTCGCCGTCAGTCTCGCCGGTGGATAGTCGGCGGGTGTAGCGGAGACCGACCGGCCTTCCGCCATCCACGTGTGGAAACCGCCGTCCAGGATCGAAATCGTCTCCAGCCCGATGGCATACAGCATCCACCAGACGCGCGACGACCACTGCAGGGTATCACGGCTGTAGAGCACGACCCGATGTCCATCGCCAATTCCCATCTCCCCCAGCTTCGCGGCCAGGACATCCGACGACGGCATGGCAAAACGGAAAGCATCTGGGCTTTGGTCAGAGAGGTCGCCCTGAAGGTCAAAATATCCAGCGCCCGGAATATGGCCGGCATCGTATTCCGACCGTGCATTGCGCGCGGTGACACCGTCGGCTCCATACTGCAGGTACATGGTGCACTCAAAAACGCGCACCACCGGGTCATCTAAATGCTCGGCCAACCAATCGCTGGACACAATCGCTTCTGGGTACAGGAACGTGGGTTCGGCCATCGTCACCTCCGCGGCCCGAGCACCTTGAGCAGGCGCGAATTGAATTCTTCCGGCGCATCCAACATGACCCAATGGCCCGCTCCGTCAATGATTTCAAACCGAGCCTTCGGGTCCAGTTCGCGAAGCAACGCCTCGATCAGGCCGAGGTTGGGTTGCGCATAAATATCTTCGCGGCCCCATATGCCGTTCAGCGGTGCTGTGACGGCGCGGAGCCCCGGCAACAACACATCCGTCTCCGTAATCAGGTGGGACCGCAACCGCGCCCGGTTAACATTATTCAGCTGAATGCGCGCGAGGTCCTCGCCAACCTCGGACGTCAGCATCGCGTTGGCCAGGTTCGCCCGTTGCACAGCCACGCGCTCATCCTCGGTCATATCATGGTGCATGGAGAGAAACGGCTTCTTC
>CAZNWX010000587.1:0-1522 GCA_964576415.1 uncultured Magnetovibrio sp.
GAGGTCCTGCGCCGTCTGGACGCCCGTGGCGAAAGTTTGGTTCGACCACATCTCAGAAGCCTCAAGGTGCGATTGTCGGAAACCAATCGTCGCATTAGCGATTTGGAGGTGCGGCTCGTGCAAGTTGAGAACCTTCTCACGGCGACGCGGCTTGAAAGTCGCGCGGCCCGTGATCTTGCCGAGGAAACGCGGGCAATCCGGCATGGACTGCGGCGATCGCGTGATGCCACCAATCGGACCCTGGCCTATCACGCATAAATATCCTGGCGGAAACTTGAGGCGCATTTCCCCCAATTTTTCGAACGCTGCCAATATTGCGTTCGAGGTTGTAATTTAATTGGAAGCAAACCAATGTGCAGCTTCGACGTCAAATTTGATATCCTCATACTGGCGGGCCTTTAGGTCGCAATGGTTGTCCTGTTAGCCGTCGCGCCGGCGATGGCCTGTGTGGTCGTGTACATCTTCTGAGTAAACAAGGCCATTCACGGGTATGACCCGGTTGCCTATTTTTTGGAAGGCAAGCCGGTTAGGGTCGAGAATGACTATAGTCTGAAGTGGAACGGCGCCACGTGGCTGTTTGCCGGCACAGCCAATTGCGACAAGTTCAAGGTGTCTCCGAAGAAATTCATGCCTCAATACGGTGGTTATTGCGCCTGGGCGGCGAACTAGGGGTACACGGCTTCAAACGTTCCCGATGCCTGGAAGATTTTCGACGGCAGGCTTTATATGTTCGAACCCGCGTGTGTCCAATGCCGGTGGGTAGTCGGTGGAGCACGTAAGCACATCAAGGCAGGAGATCCGAACTGGCTGAAGATTAAGACCGAATTGAGCAACTATGGAATTGCTTCTCGCGGCGGGGGCCGCTTAACTTTGCCTGGAGGAGGCCCCCGCCCTTATGAAACCCGCGCCGTTCGACTATGCCCTGGCCACGTCCATCGACGAGGCCACAAGTTATTTGGCCGACGGCAACGGCGAGGCGATCGTTCTGGCCGGCGGGCAGACCCTGATGCCTATGTTGTCGATGCGCTTGGCGCGCCCCGAGTTAGTCATCGATATCAATGGGATCGATGAGCTTTTCGGTATCGAGGAAACCGACGCTTCCGTCATCATCAAGGCGTGCACCCGGCAGGTGACGGCGCTTCATTCCGAAATCGTCAAATCGCGCGTGCCGTTGTTGCACAAGGCAATGCACTTCGTTGGCCACTTCCAGACCCGCAACCGCGGCACCATTGGCGGCTCCGTTGCGCATTCCGATCCGGCAGCGGAAATACCGCTGGCCGCACTGGCCTTAGATTCTGAGGTTGAGTTGAGAAACGTCAATGGTAGCCGCCGGGTTGCGATGGCGGATTACGTGGTCGGTCCTTTGATGACGGCCCGGGAGCCCGATGAGCTTTTGGTTGCTGTCCACCTGCCGGCAATTGTTCCCGGTGTGACGACCGCGACCAGCTTCCATGAAGTTAGCGAGCGCCACGGTGATTTCGCCGTTGTCGCTGTGGCCGCGCAGTTGACCTTCGACGGCGCG
>CAZNWX010000588.1:0-1511 GCA_964576415.1 uncultured Magnetovibrio sp.
AATAGGGAGCGCGGAAATTTCGCGTGCGTCGGTTTCGGCCAGAATACGGCGTCCGGATTTGGCTTCGTATCCGGACGATAGCGGTAGACGTCGACGCTTAAGTGACGTTCGAATTCGTCTAATCGATGAGCCTGCGCTAGGATGTCCGAATCCAACCCGCCCATGTCCGCGCCGCGCATGTTGTCCGCTAGGTTCTGGGCGAAGAACCCGCGGAGCGCGCCCAGCAATTCATCAAGGCTATTCATTTGCCGCTCACCGTCGGCGAAGGTCGACTTGACGAAGTCGCGCACGGGGCCGGGCGTGAAGATAGCGTCGGCCACATGGCGGACGTACGCGGGGCTTAAGGGACCAGCGTTGGCCGCGGCGGCGGAGAAAACTGTCGTTGCGTCTGTCTTTGCCATTTTCCAGCAACCGATCAATAGTGGTGCATGTCAGTTAACACTTCGTCGATTGTAGCCGTTTATTGGTAACGGCGGGTTAAAATACGCGCCTCGGACGTTGTGCCGGAGCGGGGAGGATGCGGCAGCGTGAAAAAGATTTTCATCCTCGGGTTTCCGCATAGCGGCACCTCGATCCTGAAGCGCATCATTGGGAACGCGCCCGAGGTTCATGAACACCCCTACGAAACAAACGCGATCAAGCCGGAGATCACTGCCGCCGCCGCGGCCAATGGCAAGCAAGCCGTCGTCATCAAGGACATCAACTTCCCCTGGCTACCCAGCTATGCCATTCCAGGCGACGTGCCCCGTCTGGTGGCAGAATTTAAGGAGTATTTGGCGGACAACGCGCCGGCTCTATTCATCATGGTCATCAAGAATCCCGCGGACATCTTTGGGTCCTTCAATCGCCGCTTTGGCGTGTCTGGACCTGATGCGCGCCCACCCGGCCACCAGTTTGCTGAATGGGAAACCTGGGCCGCCGTGTTCGCCCTTTTCCGGTCGGCCCCGCAGGCCAATCTGTATACCATACGCTATGAGGAGTTCTTCGCCGATCGCCACTCCAAGATTTCCGAGATGTTTGGTTTCCTCGATCTGCCGTTCGATCCTTCATTGCTGCAAAGCGATCGCCCGAGCCTAATCGTCGAAAGTGTCGCCGCGGTCCCTAATGATGAGCCGGGCTCTCGAGCCGATGGTGACGGGCACAGCCAATTTCGGACCTGGCAGATCAACCAGCCGGTCCGGGATATGACGGGGGAAAGCGCGGTCCATTTGGATGACCAAACGCGGGCGGAGATTGCCGCATCGGTGATGGCCACGCGGCTCGAATACGCGCCCTAAGCCATCACCGATGCGGCAATCCGGTCACGGAAGGCGGCCTTCGCGGCCGGGTCAAGAAAATCGACGGCGACCGCGTTCAGTCCATCCGATGTGGCGCTGGTAATCAGGTCTTCTGCTTCAACGACGGCGGCGGCAAGGGTGTCGCGGTCGGCGGGATTGGTGGCGGCAAAATAGACGCCGAGGCCTTGGCCCTGATCGTTGACCATGGCCTGACCGCCGCAAAGGTCGGGCACA
>CAZNWX010000589.1:0-1510 GCA_964576415.1 uncultured Magnetovibrio sp.
CTCCAACCCGAAATTGGCCCTGCCCTCCGACTCGCTCTGACCAGGCGTCGCGGAGTTCAGCAGGGACGGCCAAATAGGGAACGTTCCTGGGAATCGTGTCCAGATTCGTCGCGAATGCACCCGGCAGACTCATCATCGGGATATGGTAATCACATGAGGGCAATGGGCTTGCGGTTGCGATCACGTCGTCGACGCCCGCGCACCGCGCCATCAATTTGGTTAACGGCGCCGGGCACTCCACGAGGACACGCCGAACCCTGGCGGCCATCGCCGGCAAATAGCGGGCGAACTGAATCGTATCCCCGAAACCCTGTTCGGAATGGACAAGGACGGTGGCGTTCGCCTGAGGCCGGCCGTCCCATTGTGGGCAAGACCAGTCCCGGTATATGGCCGCAAAGTGCTGCGTTTTCCAACGCCATTCAAAGGCCACCCAACCCTCAAGAAGGTGTCCCATCTGCAGTAATACCTGCGCACGGTTCCGCTGGGTTTCCGCGTTCTCCGGGTCTAACGCCAACGCGCGGTCGTAAGCGCTCAAGGCGCCCACTGGGTCGCCCAACTCCTGCAGTGCCACACCGCGGTTACCATGGACGGCGGCATGGTCAGGAGCCTCGGTCAACGCCGCATCATAATGGACAACAGCCTCTTCCAGGGCCGAACGTGTGCGGAGAATATTACCAAGATTGGCCTGCGCCTCGAACAGTGTCGGGTCCGCGGCGATGGCACTACGATAATAGGTTTCGGCCAGGTCATCGTTGTTATCAGCCTGATGCAAACACCCCAACTCGAACAGCGCCGGCGCAAAATCCGGCGCCAGTTCAATGCAGCGTTCGAAGGCTGGCTGCGCCGAACCGAACTGCTTCAAGGCCGTTGCGGCCAATCCATAATTATAATGGGCCGGCGCTAAATCCGGGCCGAGTTCCACGGCGCGACTGGCAAACAGCATGGCTGTCTCCGGTTCGTCAGAATCTAGGTGCGCCCCGGCAAGATCGGACAGGGTTTCGGGGTCACCAGGTTGCAAATGGAGTGCGCGGGCAAAGGCCGATACGGCGGCCCTATTCTCACCGACGGCCTTCAGCACCCGCCCGCGGTTGGAATGATACATGGTCGCTTTCGGATGAAGGGTGATCGCCTTGTCGATCAGATCCAAGGCCTCATCAAATGCGGCCCGTTGGAAGGCCAGCAGACCCAGCAGGTGATGGGCGTCAGCGTGTCCCGGATCTGTTCTCAGGATATCGCCGTAAGCTTCCCCAGCTTCGTCCAGACGCCCAGACTGATGAAGCTGGATGGCATTCTGTAATTGAGCGGTGACGTCCGACATGAAGCGGTTCCTTGATCCCAATCCCCGACCGTATCGCGCCCAAGGCCGACGTCAAGTTTGGACGGGACAAGCCGCGTACTTTGACATGAAAATACCCTTGCGTCCTGCTAACCTGCCCATAACAGCGAAAGCCCATAGGAGAACATCATGGACCCCCGGGACGTCACGAACTCCGAACAAGCCCGCGCCCTA